>JAKZVK010000202.1:0-2701 GCA_047516085.1 Bryobacterales bacterium | reverse complement strand
GCCTCGAAGGGAACTTCGCCTTCCGGTTTCGGCAGAAGGGTCGAGATCAACGCTACGGCGATGGCCAGCGCCACACCGCTATAGAGATAGTAGGGTCCCCGGCCGGCGTAGGGTGTCCAGCCGATCGCGGGGCCGAACGGCAAGCCGTATTTGATGGTGACGACCGCGTAAATGAACGCAAAAACGGCTACCCACAAGAGAAGCTGGATTGCGATTGCCAGAGGCGCCTTGACTTGCGGCGCTCCGATGTCAACCTCCCAGCCGAAGAGGAAACTCAAACCGAACAGAGCCGCGGTGCAGACGACGGTGATCAG
This sequence comes from Bryobacterales bacterium, assembly GCA_047516085.1. Classification (GTDB taxonomy): domain Bacteria; phylum Acidobacteriota; class Terriglobia; order Bryobacterales; family UBA6623; genus JAKZVK01. The sequence continues at coordinate 2,387 of JAKZVK010000202.1, read as the reverse complement.
CAGCAATGCCGGCAAGGAGAACAACAGCAGGTACAACAGATCCCAATACGTCCACCAGCCGGAGCCGGGCTGACGAGGAGAGGCCGCGGGCGCTTGCGGAAGAGCCTCGCCCGGAGAGTAACCCGTGGCGTCCTGCTCGCGCGGGGTCTCCGAGGCGCGGCCGCCGGGGTCGCCGCCGGGGTCGCCGCCGGGGTCGTAGGTGGGTTCCCCGTTCATGAGCGATTCCCTATGGTATCAGTCGCCTGCGACATTTCCTCAAGTGTGGGTTCAATCCGGATTTCGGGCGGCAATATCGGTGTTGATGATATACACTACCGGTTGATACCGCGCCGGCTCGAATGCGAGCCTCAGGGAGCGAAAACCATGGCGAATGGATCAGAGAAGTACACTCGGCGGGAGTTGGGTAGGAAGGCGGCGGTGGCCGGTGGAGCGCTGGCGGCTGTTTCGTCGGCCGGTTCCGCGTCGGCCGGTTCCGCGTCGGCGGCCGGTGAATCGCCGCGGCGTGCTCTGGGTAAGACGGGTCTCACGGTGGGGCTGCTCGGAATTGGCACGTCCCCACTGGGTGCGCCCGGGGTAACCCAGCAGCAAGTCGATCGGGTGATCGCCATGGCGGCCGACGAGGGGGTCAACTACCTCGACGCCGCGCCGATTTATCGCATGGCCGAGCGGCGTCTCGGCCCGGCGCTCAAGGGCCGGCGGGATAAGTTCATCCTGGTGTCGAAAGTCGAGGCGACGTCAAAGCAGGACGCCACGTGGCAGCTCAAAGAAAGCCTGCTCAAGATGAAGACTGACTACCTCGATGTCGCGCACTTGCACAACGTCGGGCGGACCGACCGCTTCCCCGACCTCGAAGTGCTCACCGGGGAAGATGGCGCCCTACAGGCCCTGCGCGACGCCAAGAAAGAAGGTTTGATCCGCCACATCGGCCTGACGTGCCACCTGCGTCCGAAGCGCGCCCTGCCCGTCATCGAGACCGGCGATATCGAGTTGGTGATGTGCGCGGCGAATTTCGTCGACGTCCACACCTATGACTTCGAAGGCACGGTTTTTGCCGCGGCCGCCAAGCGCGGCTTGGGTGTCGTGGCGATGAAGATCCTCGGCGGTCAAGACGGCGACGGAGCGAAGCTGTCCGCCGCCGAGCACTACGAAAATGCGGTGCGCTACGCGCTGGGGATCCCGGGCTTGTCAGTCGCGATCATGGGCGTGAAGAGCACCGCCGAGTTGAAGAAGGCCCTAGCCACCGTGCGCGCTTACCGTCCCTTCGACGAACGCGAGCTCAGCGAGATCAGGACCAAAGGAAAACAGTTGGCCGGCAGTAAGGACTGGGGCGAGTTGCGGGGGCCGGTCGCTTGGAAAGCGTAAGTAGGACATCAAAGACAGCCGGCGCGCCCGGCCTGAGCTGGACAAAGGAGAGATTCCAATGAGATGGATTCGATTTGCGGTCGTAGCAGTGGTTCTACACAGCGTTGTGGCCATCGGTGCCGCAGCCGAGCATGGTGATCTCCGCAAGGATGTCCTGGCGCGCCTGAGCACTCTCGAAACGAAGTTCGTTGGCTTGGCGGAGTCCATCCCGCAGGACAAGTACACTTGGCGGCCCGGCGAAGGAGTGCGGTCGGTCAGCGAGGTGCTTCTCCACGTTGCCTCGGCGAACTATCGACTGCCGGGGATGATCGGCACGCCGACGCCGGACGGCATTGACGCCCGGGGCCTGGAGAAGTCCACCACCGACCAAGCCAAGACCGTCAGCACCGTCAAAGCGTCGTTCGCGCACATCCGACAAGCGGTGGAAAAGGTTTCCGGAGACGACCTCGAAAAGGCGACGAAGATGTTCGGACGCGACAGCAACTACCGCAGCATCTTGTTGTTCTTGACCGCCCATCTTAGCGAGCACCTGGGTCAGACGATCGCCTACGCCCGCGTCAACGGCGTGGTCCCGCCCTGGAACCGCTAGGCTCGCTGACAATCATACGTGCCCGTCGTGGGCGATGTCGCGACCGGATGGCGCGGGCCTCCGGCCGACGTTCAGTGTAGCCCGAACCGCAACACGCTGGATGTGAGCCTAGGGTAGGTCGGCACGGATGCCGACCCGGCCCGCCCGGAGGCGCGCGCCACCACCGCGGCATCGAACGCTTACTTCTGTCACGGCCACGACAAACCGAGAGCCGTCAACACCGGCAGACAGCCTCTCTGCCCGGTGTTCCCGCCTGTGTACATCTCAATGGACTTGGCGTCGGCCCACCTCGCCTGCTGTTGAGTCATTCCCTTTGAAATCAGAGACTTGGCTATCCATGTCCGATGCGTACTGAGTTTGGCACAGTGCCTGCACTAGTCAGGGCAAATGACAAGCACAGGACAGACAAAGGACGGATCGATCATGACAACCCTGA
>JAKZVK010000201.1:0-3133 GCA_047516085.1 Bryobacterales bacterium | reverse complement strand
AGCCGGTTCTGGGCCAACTTTCGTGAGGCCGACTGGGTTTGGCTGGGACTTGCCGCGGGCGCCATCTACGGCAGCTATGCGGTGCGCGCCCTTCGTTGGAAAATTTTCCTGGCTCCGATCAAGCCCGATGCGAGCTTCGGTAATCTGCTTTCGGCGACGGTGGTAGGCTTCGGCGCGATGGGTATTCTGGGGCGGCCGGCGGAGATCGTCCGGCCCTACCTGATCGCGCGCAAAGAGCAGACGCCCATCTCCAGCCAACTGGCCATCTGGGTGATCGAGCGTTCTTTCGATACGCTGATTTTGCTCGCCGGACTGGTCTTGGCCCTTGGACAGATGCACATTGCGCCCTCCGGCTCGGCCGAGGGGTCGGCTCCGGGGTTACCGGGCTGGTGGAACCAGCTCACCCGCGTGGTTGGGGTAACGATCGTCGGGCTGTTGGTTCTGCTGATCGTGTTGCGTGGTTATTACGACGGCTTATCCGCTCGGTTGGTGGCGCGGTTGCGCGTGCGGTTGCACCCCCGCCCGGGCGGTCATTGGGCCGAACGCCTGGACCGTCTGGCCGACAAGCTCGCCCTCTTCGGTGAAGGGCTGCACAGCCTGCGCAAAGGCCGCAGCTTGGCGTGGACCCTGCTGCTCAGCATCGCCAACTGGACATTGATTGCCTTCTGCTTTCGCGCGGTGCTGGTCGCCTGCGTACCCCAATTCAACCTCGGCGTCAGCGAGGGAATCGTCTTCATGGGCCTCGTCATGGTCGGCTCGATGTTCCAGTTGCCGGGCGTCGGCGGTGGCGTACAGGTGGCCGCCGTGCTCGTGCTCACCGAACTGTTCGGTGTTCCCGTCGAGGCCGCGTCGAGCACCGCCGTCTTGATCTGGTTCTTGAGCTTCATCGCCGTGGTGGTCCCCGCCGCGGTGATCATGGCACGGGAGGGCATTCGATGGGCCGTCCTTAGTGAGCTAGAATCAAAGCCTTAAGGCCCGCGCTCGGCCCTCCGGGTCAGCGACTCCGAGCCGGCAGCGTTGGGGACAACCTTGGGGCCGCGCGCCACACAGGAACACAGAGGAAACCACATCCGATGCTTTGCCCGTTCTGCGGTCAATTGGGCGATAAGGTGGTCGACTCCCGCGAGAGCAAAGAGGGAGCGGCGATCCGCCGCCGCCGTGAATGCCTGTCGTGCAGCCGCCGCTTCACCACCTACGAGAGGATCGACGAGATCCCCTACATGGTGGTCAAGAAGGACGGCCGCCGCGAGAAGTTCGACCGCCAGAAAGTCTTGAACGGTCTGCTGCATGCCTGCGAGAAGCGTCCGGTGAGCATGGCCAGTCTCGAGGATCTGGTTAACGAGGCCGAACAGATGGTCATTGGGGCGTCCGAGGGCGAGTGCTCCACCACCACGGTCGGCGAGCGCCTCATGGACCGTCTAAAGCAACTCGACAAGGTGGCCTATGTTCGTTTTGCTTCGGTCTATCGGGACTTCCAGGATGAGGAGGAGTTCCTCAAGGAGCTGACCACCCTGATCAGGCAGAAGAAGCTGAATTAGCTCGACTTAGGCTTCTCTCAGCCGGTCGCCGCCGGGCCTCCTCCCGATACCGTCAAGTGACCGATGGGGTTCAAGCCAGCCACCTGAGCTGGAGGGTACTATTGCCATAGTATTGAGTGCACTAATACTCCATACGATATTTCCTATTGCAAATAACCCCTGTTTGGCCGATACTGATCAAGAGACTTACCGCTGCCTGTGAGGCTTGTACGTCAGTGTAGCTTCTGTGTGGGTTTCGGAGAACGGCGCGCGCGGATCCGGGTTCGGAGGAATCCTCACGCACACTGAGCCTTGGGTAGAGCAGGCAGCCGCAAGATCACATTGGGGTGACGTCGTCGCCCGCACCAACCCTAGTATCGTAGCCATCTCAGTTTTGAATCTTTCTCATACAGCCTGGATGCCGAGGGCAAGTCCGCATCCCGGTGGACAACTGCACCCAAGCGAGTCGATATGAGAGCCAAGGATACGATCGTGGATCAGTTTGAGGAACAGTTCATATCCGAATCGGCTAACGGGCGCAGGCCCAGGATGGACGAGTCAGAGACCTTCGTCGGGGGTCGCAGCGGAGAAAGCCCCGACCTCGACTCGGTGCAACCCGCCGCCGAGGAAACCATTTACACCGACGATCCGGTCCGTGTCTATCTCAGGGAGATGGGCTCGGTCCCGCTGCTCACGCGGCACGGCGAAGTCGACCTGGCCCGGCGCATGGAGCGTGGCAAGACCCAGATGCTTCGAGCCATTTCGCGCTCGCCGCTGATCATCAAGCGCATCCTGGGCCTTTACGATTGGATCAAGAAGGGCGAAATCGCGGTCGACTCGATCGCTGAGATCGTCCATATCGACGATACCGAAGAGCAACGCAACATGAAGCGCGACAACGCCAAGCAACGGCTGGCACGCGTTGCACGCGTCTACCGTCAACTGGCGGGCGTGCAGAGCCAGCTTCTTCGCACTCCCAAGCGCAATGTGCATGTCTTACGCCGCATGCAGTACAAGTCCAAGCGGCTGATCATCAAGCTGTCGAAAGACATCCAGATGGTGCCGTTCCAGCAGAGCAAGTGGGACGAGTTCACCACCGAACTCAAGCGCGTCCAAGCCAATCTCGAACCACTCTATTCCGAGTTGCAACGGCTCAAATCGAAGTCAAGCCGCAAGACCACTAGCAACGCGGCGGCCCAGCGCGAGATTCGCCGAGAGATCCGCACGACCGAAGCCTCCTACGGATTGACCGTGAACGACATCCGGCACACGACGCGCCGCATCGCCACCGGTTTCTGCGAGGCCGAGCGGGCCAAGAAGTCGCTGGTCGAAGCCAATCTTCGATTGGTCGTGTCGGTCGCCAAGAAATACGTGAACCGCGGCCTTCACCTGCTCGACCTCATTCAGGAAGGTAACATCGGCCTGATGCGCGCCGCCGAGAAATTTGAGTACCGCCGCGGCTACAAGTTCTCGACCTATGCGACTTGGTGGATTCGCCAGGCGATCACCCGCGCTATCGCGGATCAGTCGCGCACCATCCGTATCCCGGTGCACATGAACGAGAGCATGAACAAGTTTCTGCGGGCCTCGCGCGAACTGGAGAAAGACCTGGGCCG
>JAKZVK010000200.1:0-3118 GCA_047516085.1 Bryobacterales bacterium | reverse complement strand
AAGGAGCTCAGCACGCTGTACACGCACCTGATGCTGGAGCGCGGCTTCCTCGCTCCGCCGGTCATCTACTGCTCGGTGGCGCACACGGAGGAGGTGCTCGACAAGTACGAAGCGGCGATGGTGCCGGTCATGGCCGAGCTCAGCGACGCGATCCGAAAGGGAGACATCGCCGACCGGCTGCGCGGCCCGCTGCCCGTGGAGGGCTTCAGGCGCCTAGTCCGCTGAGCCTCATGGGACGGAGGCTGCTCATATCGATGTGAATGACAGCAGCCACGTAGCGCTCATCGACCATCTGCGCGGTCTGCCGGCGGAGACGGAGTGGCTGGAGTTCAAACGCAGTTTCCATGCACCGGAACAGCTCGGGCAGTATCTGTCCGCGCTTGCGAATTCCGCCTGCCTCAGTAGCCAGTCGGGTGGCTATCTGGTGTTCGGTATCAACGACGAGTCACACGAGGTCATAGGGACCGACTTCGATCCGTACACGACCAAGGCAAAAGGCAATCAGGACCTGCTGCCGTGGCTTGGCGCGGGCCTGCAGCCGAACACCGGGTTCGCGGTGCACCTCTCCGACCATCCGGACGGCCGTGTCGTGCTGTTCGAGTTCGGTCCTGCCAGGGATCAACCGGTCAGCTTCCACCGAAAGGCCTATGTTCGCGTCGGCGCCAGCAAGACCGAACTCAGCAGGCATCCGGAGAAAGCGCGCGCGATCTGGACGCGTGGCAGCGGACGACCACAATCGTGAGCTCGACTACGAGCACATCGGACCGCCGTTCCTCCTCGCTGGGGACCGCCTGCTGGAGCGCGTACGCAACCTCACCGTGCGCGCTCTTCCGAATGGGACCCTGTTCCCGCAGGAGATCACGCAGTACGACCGATGGGTGATCCGCGAGGCTGTGCACAATTGCATAGCGCACCAAGACTATACGCTGCGCGGGCGGATCCTCGTCGTCGAGTTCCCCGACCGCGTCCTGATGACCAACGTCGGCGACTTCCTGCCCGGTGACGTCGAGACGGTCATCCGGCAGGACGCTCCCCAGGCCATCTACCGCAACCCGTTCCTGACCGACGCAATGGTCGAGCTGAACCTTATCGACACTCAGGGGGGCGGTATCAAGCGCATGTTCGAAACGCAGAGGAGGCGTTCGTTTCCGCTCCCGGATTACGATCTGACCGACACGAGTCGCGTGGCCGTAACCATCCACGGACGCATCCTCGACGAGCACTACACCCGGCTCCTGATGGAAGGCCTCGATCTGGACCTCGATCTGGTGATGCTCCTCGACCGGGTGCAGAAAGGTTTGCGCATCGACCGGGAAGGCCACCGCCGTTTGAAGAGCTCCGGCTTGGTCGAAGGCCGCTACCCGAACCTGACTGTCGCCGGGTCCGTGGCAAGAGCGACTGGAAGCGCTGGCCGACACATCCGGGAACGCGGGTTCGACAATCAGTACTACCTGGACATGATCTTCACGCTAGTGCGTGAGCATGGTCCGGTCGACCGCAGAAATATCGATCAAGCCCTGAAGACGAAGCCCCGATCGGCTAACGGACGAACAGAAACGGGCGAAGATCAGTAATCTCTTGCAGTACTTGCGTATGTCTGGGAAAGTTGTGAACCAGGGAACCCGCTCGCGGCCCGCGTGGGTGGCCCGCGGACCGGCATCCGGGAAAGGACCTTCATAAATTGGATGAAGCATCAGAACGTTGCCATAGAAAAGAAATCGCCTCGGGCCATCGCCTCAATTCATTCTATAATAGGGTTTTGTGCTTTATTGAACGTTCGTCCACATCAGGGTTTTCAATAAAGGGGCTCGGCGGAGCCCTTTGTGCGCTTGCCAAGCACCCGAGTCGCAACGCACACGGTACGGTGTTGCGTCGGCTGGTGGCGCCAGATTCTGTGCCGCAACCAACGGCGCGCCTCCCGTTCCTGTCTCATGCGCTCGTCGCGCTGACGTTGATGATTCCCGTCACCGCTTACGCCGCGCCGCAGGGCGACTCGGTAGACGCGTTCTTCGCGGTCGTCGGCGCAGAGCCGGAAACGGCGGCGGATCTGACGGTCGCCGACGTGCACGCCGCCATCTCCGCCGGCGCGCCGCTCCAGTCGGACGGCGAACGCGACACGACGTCGTTGATGTACGTCGCGGGCTACAACCCGGACCCTGACGTGATGCGTGCGCTGCTCGCTGCCGGCGCCGATGTGGCGGTGCGCGACCGGCACGGTTGGACGGCCCTCAACTTCGCTGCTGCCTTCAACACCAACCCCGCGGTCGTTCGGACGCTGCTCGCTGCCGGGGCTGAGACTGCCGCAAGCGGCGATTACGAGGTGCTTCCCGCTCGCTCTGTGGCCGGCCATAGCCCCGTACTGGACGTCATTTCCGAGATGATCGACTACGGTGACGTGGAGAGCCCCCTGTCTGGCGGCGACGCCACGCTGATGGCTGCGGCCGCCTTCAATTCCAATCCCGAGGTCATACGTACGCTGCTCGCCGCCGGAGTGGCGGTCGACGAGCCCATCGAGAGTGGCGAGACGGCTTTGATGGCGGCCGCCGGCCTCAATACGAACCCGGCGGTAACGCAGGCGTTGCTCGACGGTGGGGCCGAGGTGATGGCCCGCGCCGAGGAGGGAGAGACCGCTCTGATGGCCGCCGCCTTCAACGAGAACCCCGACATCGTTCGCGTCCTGCTCGACGCCGGGGCCGATCTGCACGCGCGCGATGGCGGCGGCGAGACGGCGCTGATGCATGCTGCCGCCAACAACGAGAACGTCGACGTCATCCACGCACTGCTCGATGCAGGCGCCGACGTCCACGCCCGGGACGAGTTCGGCGAGACCGTCTTGATGGCAACTGCGGCCTCCAACGGGAACGTCGCGGTTATCCACGCGCTGCTCGACGCAGGTGCGGATCCGCACGCGGCTGACGACTACGGTGAGACGGCGCTGAGCGCTGCCGCGTCCAACGAGAACCCTGACGTGATCCAGGCGCTGCTGGATACGGGCGCCGAGCTGCCGCCGCCGAACGAGTACGACGGTTGGACGATCCTGATGTCGGCCGCGCTTTCGAACCGAAACCCGGAGGCGCTGCAGGCATTGATCGACGCCGGCGCCGACCCTCACGCCAGG
>JAKZVK010000199.1:0-3966 GCA_047516085.1 Bryobacterales bacterium | reverse complement strand
CCCGAAAGCCGCTTCCTGCCAGCTTCCAGAAACTCCTTCGACCAGCTGTAGTAAAGGCTCTCGGCGATCCCCTCCCGGCGGCACAGCTCGGCGATGCTGTCCTCGCCGCGCAGGCCCGAGAGCACAATCTGGATCTTCTCTTCAGCCGAATATTGCTTGCGCGTCTTGCGCCGGATGTCCCGTACCGCCGTCTCGGCGCCGTCTTTCAAACTCATGGATTTCTGTCCCACAGGCGCTGATGTCAGACAGGCGGTTACAGCGAACGGTCGTGCGCCCCCGTCAAGAAAAAAGCAGAACCATTGTGTGAGCGGTAATACACCCGGTGGACCTGCCTCGATTCCTATATCTTCATATGTCCCGGGAGGTGGCCGATCACGACCTGGCGAGTTGCATCGTCCCATGTGAAATACACACGCAGGCACTGCCTGGGGTCGCGTGTTGAAACGTTGTTCTTCAAATGGCGATCCAGCGTCAGTCTGCGGCCGTTCCACTCTATGGAGAAATCGTCGCGCGCCTTGCCCTGGCCGCTGGGACTGATGCTCGGCGTTTCCTGGAGCCGCAGCGCATGCAATTCGTTGTCGAAGCCATCGCGCAACGCCTTGCCTCCCCCGGTCTTCATCCGCCAGTAGGTCCCGCCGAGCAGTTCGATCGCCTTGCCAACGAGGCCCACATCCTCGAACTCGGCGCTCTTGATCGCCCTCAGTGCGCGTCCCGCCAGCGCCACCCGTCCCTCGAAATGGCGCTCCGCCCAGGCCGGAAGATCCACGTAGCTCCCGAGGAGGGGCACGGCTTCGTCTTCCACCCGGGCGGGTTCGCCGCCCTCGAACGCGGCGAGCCGCCGCTGCATCAGGTGCTTCTGGCGGCGTAGTTCGGAATTTTCCTCCCCGGCGTCCCCGAGCGCCAGCACCAGCGCCGTAATCCGTTCCTCCGCCTCCCGGTTCGCCCCCCTCAGCTCGCCGATCTCGGAGCGCAGCGCGCGCTCCGGATCCGGTGGCCCCCCCCTCCGGTCCAGCGGAAAATTCCTTCTCGCCGTCCCTGTCCGCCCTCGAACCAAAGCGCTCCACGAGTTCGCCGAGAGAGGCGGCGATTCTGTCGAGCACCGCCATCGCCGGTTCCGTCGAGTGTACATCTTCGCGCTCGGCCGCGGCGGCCGCGTGCAGTGCGTCACGGTTCTCGGCGCTGGGGTCCTCGGCATAGCGGCGGGAAGCCTCCCGCAGCGCCAACTCGTGCTCCCCTGGCTCGACGATCAAGGCCCGGAAGCTTCCGGCCAACTCCCGGCAGCTCTCCCATTCGGGGTCGGGGAAGCGGACCGGCAGGCCACTCTCTTCCAGAAGCGATCCGACGCGTCTCCTCAGCCCATTCGCCTGTTCGGCAAACCTCGTCTGTGGCATGGCGTCCATCGTTCCCTCCAGCAGCGACCGCAACTCGAAGTGCCGGCAACGGGCGAGGGCGCCGTTCCTCGCACGGTCCATCTCGTCAAGCTCGTCGACGATCTCCTGGAGGTCCAAGAAGAGAAACGACAACCTGCCCTCCGCCGGGCAGTAATCGTCATTCTCCGAGACATGTATCCTCAGCCTACTCCAGGCATCGGCAAGCTCCTTGTGCAGCACGGCGCACTCCTCGTCCGCGCGACCGGCCAGCTTCTCCAGATACGCTCCGGCAGTCTCCCAATCCAGCCGTTCCACTAAATCGGCGCGGGCGGGATGCAAGCCGGTGCAATGGACGGTATCCCCGACCAGGCTCCCGATCTCCAACTCCGACAGCCAGGGCGAGACCATGATCCGGCTCTCCGGGCCCTCCAGGCACGACAAGACCCAGACGGATTGCGCGGCCCTGTTGTATTCTCCGGCTTCGCACAGCGTATCCAGGTCGTCGAGAATCGTTGCCTCCCCGCCGTCCGGAGAGCCGCCACGCAGCGCCCTCGCCCGCTCGGCGGTCGCTTTCAGTACCCGCGGCCCGAGCCGCTTCCTCTTGCCCTTTACCCGGCCGAACAACGTCAGGATCCGCTCCTCGAAGAGCCACGGGAACCAAGTCCAGCGTCCCGCGAAATCGTGCACGGCGCGGTAGAACGCCGCTTCGTCGTTGCCGTCTGCCGTGGCCGGCCAGTCCGGATAGTCCTTCCCGATCGCGTCTGCCAACTTGCGCAGGTCTGCCTTCATGAGGTGATAATTCTCGCGAAGCCAGTCCGGCGTGACGAATTCCGGCAGCACGGCCAGGCGGAGACCCGCTCCCCGGCCAGTGCCCACGGTCGGGCCAGCGGCGGTGGAATGCGCAGGAATTGCTCGTTTCTCCTCGCGATGCGCCCCGGGACGGGCGGCGAATCCGTGTCGCCGAACCTGGCTCCGCGACGGCGTGATCGAGACGACAGGATGGACAGAAACCGGATCGGGTTCAAGCCTCGGCCGGGAACTTTCGGAAATGGCAGCCTGCGGATCGGCGCCCAGTTCCGCAGGGGTGAGCCACACCGGCCCCGCCCTACCGTACCCGAGTGTCGGGTGTGCCGGGTCATCGGACAACCGCGATCGACGCAACGCTATCGGCGTGTCGAGGCGGACGATGAGGCGGCGTTGACCGAGGCCATCGTGCGGCTGGCCAGCGCGTATGGTCGCTACGGCTATCGCCGGATCACGGCGCTGCTCCGTGGCGAGGGCTGGTACGTGAACCACAAGCGGGTCGAGCGCATCTGGCGACGGGCGGGGCTTAGCAATTTACCTCAAACGCCTCTTTCAAGATCAGCTTATCCAACGTCAGATCCGAGATCGCCTTCCGGAGACGGCCATTCTCCTTCTCCAGGTCTTTCAGACGCTTGGCCTGGTCAGTACGAAGGCCGCCATATTCCTTGCGCCAGCGATAGTAACTCTGCTCCGATACGCCGAGCGTGCGACATGCTTGACCAACGGACTGGCCCTGCGCTAAAGCCACCGTGGCTTCGCGCAACATGCTGATAATCTGTTCTGAGATGTAGCGCTTACGGCTCATTTTGTCCTCCTTTCGAGGGGCAAAATGCGCCAAACTCTCTAATAAATGTGAACCACTTTTAGGGGGTCATTCGACCGTGCCGTGAAGCTATTCTAAGGAGAGGGCTCTGCCTGAGCCTCGGCAGAGTCCAGAATTGCTTGCAACGTCCGCCTTACCTCGCGCAATAAGCTCAGGCGGTAGAGGTCTTTCCGGGCGTGCGCATCCGCGATCTCGTCTCTCACCGCGTCCAACGCACCATGAACACCATGCTGCGCAATCAAAGTTGCAGTGATCTTGCTGCTGTCGTGCCGCATGGCCGGGGATGTGCCAGAGTCTGTGAGAAAAGTTCAAGCGGGAGTCGATATAAGGCCAGAGCGAATCTATCACCAGAGTTGGGGGGGCATCTCATGTCGTTGCCGCCTGCGATGCCGGTCAGGACAGCACCCTTCGGACCTCTTCGGTGGCATCATGCCGTTTCCGCCACACCTTCCTGGATCGGTTATCGTCCGTGCCGTTCATCGCAGCTGAAAGATCGAGAGACGGCAACCAGCCGTTCTTGCCCTTCCGGATGCAGCCTACGTACTCACCCAGGCGGCGAACTATGATCCTTGTGTCGTCGCTCGGCCACTTGCTGAACTTCACCGCCATTGGCAGCTTTTCCTGATTTGAGACAACTGCCGCGTTTGTCTCAAATCGGCTCGAAAAAGTCAACAAGCTAGCCGCAAAGTCTGCACAGACAGCGTGGTCAGGCAGATTGGAGCTGCGACAGCCTTCGCCGATCCTCACAAATGGCGGAGCCTTCTCGCTGCTGCGGCTTGGCGTCATACGGGCTGCCCGAGGAACTCCATGCATTGCCGGACTACATTCGCATGCTCCAATGGCGGCCCTTGCTCTGCTGCTGCCTTTCGGCCTTGCGTTCGGCGCGCTGTTGCCGCAACTCCCGGAGCTTCTCCAGATCGTTGATGAGGCGGGCGACGAATTCCTCGCGCGACCGGATGCTCTCGCCCT
>JAKZVK010000198.1:0-6178 GCA_047516085.1 Bryobacterales bacterium | reverse complement strand
CTCACCTATGCCGCCCGCATGGGAGAACTTGACCGCGAGATGTATCACGGCATCGAGGCCGTGCTCAGTCGCGACAACGGCAAGACCTGGGACTGGGACAATCGGTTCATCCTGTTCCGATGGGCGATGCACCAGAGCATGCATAGTCCGCAGTCGATCGAGCTTGCCGATGGCCGCATCCTGACCCTATTCGGCTACCACTACGACGCCAGGTGGAACGAAGGGCCGCTGGGGGCTCCCGGCTATCCCCTGGGCATGACTTCGACCGTGATTTGGTCGCCGTATGCTGACGACGAGTAGCGCTACAAGGCCGGCTTGATCGCACCCGGTCTCGTTCCCTCATCCGGACGAGCCGGAACCATTCCAACCTGAAGGCGAAACGCGCTTAGCCACCTACGACAGGCAACGATCCTCGCCGGCCCATCCGGCTCAATGTTCCGGACGCAAACAGGCCCGTTCAACGGGCCTTGGTTTCAATTAGGCCAGGCGTTGTACGCCTGGTAAAACGACCCCGAGTGAATGAATCAGGCCCCTTTGAGGGGCCTTACCCCAAACCGGCTTGAGCCATGAGCCGGCACGGTAGGCCCTGGAGGGTCCGGGACACCGCTCTACGGGCGCTACACCAGCCCGTGTTCGGTGCCGCACAGCCACACCTTGAGGCCTAGGTTGCGGAAGGCTTCGAGCTTGGCGGCAAGAGCGCGGTTGGCTCCGGCGGCATCGGGTGCGTAGGCCACCTGAATGTGGTTGGACTTGTGGCGGGCCATCAGCTTGTCGCGATCGACGCCGTAGGTCACCGCGTGCATCATCGGCCATTGCGGCGTAGTGATACTCCAGCGGCGCTCGGTCTCTTCTTGAGGCAACTCGACAGCTTTGGCGCGGCCCAGGTCGGCGTGCAAAGCGTCGTCCTCGACGAACACGCGGCTCCAGACGATCTCACCGGGCTTGCTGACGCCTTTGATCGTACCGCCGCCTTTGGGGAAGTACATCGGCGGCTGTCGCTGGCTCACCGCCCCCTGGTAGCCGCCGGCGAGATGGTTGGGCGGAACCGACCCCGAGATCTCGAACACCCAGACGAACTCTTCCGTCCCGTCAACAGGGTACGACTCTCCGTAGCGCACGTCGTGAAGGGTGGTCTCGGGATCGAAGCCCAGCTTGGTCCAAACGCGGTTCGTAACCAGAGCGTCGAGACCGGCGCACTCGTCGACCTCATTGAAGTGAGGCAGGGCCTTGCCCTCGTAGAGGATGCGCCCATTACCGGCGGCCTTGGCGGGAGGACGGTCGACATTATTGAGTAGGCCCTCGACGAGATCCGAGGCAACCGTGAGGTCCTTAAGCCCCTGCTGGTACTGAATGCCGATCGTGTCGCAACCGAAGTCGTCGGCAATGCGCAAGGCGGCGATATACATCTTGCACTGCTCGAGAATCTGCGCGTCGGTGAGCTCGGTCGCTTCGTCGCTGCCGGTGTCGAATTGCATACCCTTGGCGTCGAGCCAAGTGCGCACCTCTTGCGCCTCGGCGTCGCTTACCTCGCGCATTGCCGCATAGAGCCCGGACTGGCTGAGGCGCTCCTTGAAGACACCGGTCGGGTTGAGCAGATGGTCGGGGATGATGGCGTTGTACATCCCCATGCAACCCTCGTCGAAAACGCCCAGGATGGCTTTGTCCTTCTTTAACTCGGCCGCCACCTCACGCCCAACGAGGGCCGGCTTGTGCGGGATCATAACGTCGTTGGCGTCCTTAGCGTGCCGCGTGTCGTGTTTCACCTCGCCGTGGTCGAGCCACTGCCGCAGGCCGTTGAGGAAGAACTCGTCATCGAAATCCTTGCTCCACAACGTGCTGTAGGGGATGCCCGCCTTGGTGAGGCTGCCGTTGAGATTGAGCATACCGACCAAGCCGGGCCACTGGCCGCTCCAGTTAGCGACGGTGAGGATGGGACCCTGGTGGGTCCACAGTCCCGGCAGGATGTGCTGGCTGTACTGCCAAACCGCTTCGACGACCACCAGCGGCGCTTTGCGGTCGAGGGTGCGGAATACTTCGATGCCGCGTTTCTGGCTGTCGATGAAGCCGTGCTTCCGGGCCTCGTCGTAAGGATGTCCGCGCTTGACGGTGTGACCTTGGCCCTCGATGGCGGCGGTGAGCTTGGCTTCAACCTCGGCTTGCGCGGGCCAGCAAGTTTGGTTCGCGGAGAGCCGCAGATCGCCGTTGGCAACCAGGATGACGTCTTTCCCCATGTGGGCATTTTCGCAAAACGGGGGAGCGGCTGCCAGATCGCCCGCCCGAGCCGCCGCCGATGCAGCCGGCGGTCAAAGTTGCTTGGCGGCCTTCCGCACCCTATGCTGAACGGAACGTCTTCCCGCGACGATGGCCCGCATCAAAGTACTCGCAGACAACGTTGCCAACAAGATCGCGGCCGGCGAGGTCGTCGAGCGTCCGGCGTCGGTGGTCAAGGAGCTTCTCGAGAACTCGCTCGACGCCGAAGCCACCAGGCTGCGCATCGATGTGGAGGTCGGCGGCAAGCGCTTGATGCGCGTTGCCGACGACGGCACGGGCATGGTCCGCGACGATGCCCTGCTGGCCTTCGACCGCCACGCAACGAGCAAACTGCGACAGGCTCGCGATCTGCTTTCGATTTCCACACTCGGGTTCCGGGGCGAAGCTCTGCCTTCCATCGCGAGCGTGTCGCGCTTGCTGCTCGAGACGCGCTCGGACGACGAGCCGACCGGCACACAAGTCGAGATCGCCGGGGGACGTATGTTGAGCGTCGAGGAGACGGCGATGCCCCGCGGCACGACCATCACGGTGCGCGACCTGTTTTATAGCGTTCCGGCGCGCCGCAAGTTCCTGCGCACCGAAAAGACCGAGCTGGCGCACATCGCCTCGCTCGTGACGCATTACAGCCTGGCGCACATCGACAAATCCTTCCAGCTCACGCACGAGCGGGGCGAGTTGCTGAATGCCACGCCCGTGGGAAGCCTGCGTGAGCGAGTGTTCCAGGTGTTCGGTTCGTCGACACTGGAGCAGTTGGTCGAGTTGGGGCCGATCGAGCGCGAGTTGCAGGTCGCGGCGTCGCCCGCGCCCCCGACGCAAGCGGCGGAGCGCAACCGCGCCGGCCTCGACCAGCCGCAAACGCATGTCTTCGGACTGCGCGGCTTCGTGTCCACACCGCAGATGCAGAAGCTCAACCGCAACTCGATCTACATCTTCGTCAACGGACGCCTCATTCGCGACCGCGTTCTGCTGCGGGCGATCTCGTCGGCGTATCACAACCTGATGCCGTCGGGGAATTTTCCGTTCGCGTTGCTGTTTCTCGCGCTGCCGTTCGAAGAGGTGGATGTCAACGTCCACCCGTCGAAAACGGAGGTGCGGTTTCGGCATCAGAACTTCGTCCACAACTTGGTCCGAGACTCGATTCGGGAGCAGTTGATTGCGTCGAAACCCGCCTCGGCTCTTCCGATGCCGGCTGATGGGCGCGGCATTCCTCACAGTCCGCCGCAGCCGGCAACCGAGGTGCCCTATTCGGAGTCAAGCTTGCTGTTGAGCCGAGACGATGTACCCGCGGAGGGGTCATGGGGGCTGCAGAACGTCCCGCCGCCGAGCGGGCGCTTGGACTTTGCTGCCGCCACGCCGATTGAGGTGGCTGCGGCCCGCGCTGCCGAGGCGCCTGAGGCGATGGGGGCCTCGGCAGGAGCAATCGCTCCAGGCGCGGGGCCAATACCGGCGGGACAGGCTCAGCCGTTCGAAGCCTTGGCCGTGGAAGACCGGCCGCACGCAAGAGCGCCCCTCGTCGACACCCAACCGGAAAGCTTGGCCAACCTCGGCCAACTGCGTCCGCTGGGGCAGATCAAGGAGAGCTTCATCGTCGCGGCCGGTTCAGACGGGCTGTGGATCATCGACCAACACGTGGCGCACGAGAGGATTCTCTTCGAGAAGGTGTTGCGGCAACGCGCGCAGGACCGCGCGGAGTCACAGCGGTTGCTGATGCCCATCATCATCGACTTGCAACCCGACCAGGAGATCAAGTTCACACAGATCGAAGAGGAGTTTCGCGCCAACGGCTTCGAGCTGGAGCCGTTTGGCCATCGCACGGTTGCGGTCAAGGCGGCGCCGGCGGCCCTGTCGCCGCATGAGGTCGAGACGTTGATTCACGAGATTCTCGACACGCCGGAGAAAGAGTTGCGGGAGTTGTCGCTGTCTGACCTACAGCGGCGCGTCGCGGCGACCATCGCCTGCCACGCCGCGATCAAGGTGAACATGCCGCTCGACCGGCCCAAGATGGAGTGGTTGCTCGACGAGCTGGCGAAGACGGACTGCCCGATGTCGTGTCCCCACGGCCGGCCCATCGCTCTGAAGTACGGGCTCAAGGATATCTTGAAGGCGTTTCATCGAATCTGACGAGCGTCACCACGGTTCCAATCGACTCCGGGCTCGCCGTCCTACTTCGCTGGCCCGCCGCCACGCCAACTCGCAAACCGCAGCCATCAATACCCATGTCCATGCCCCCGGTGATGGCGATGATGGCGGCGCTTGTAGGGACAGTGGCCATCGTAATGATAGTGCTCATGGCGACGATGGTACTTGCGTTTCTTGTAGTAGTGTCGGCCGTACGGGTCGTCGTAGTAGTAGCGGCGGCCGTGCTTGTAATGGCCGCCTCCGCGATGCCCGCCTATGTCGAAGGAGAAATGAGTGAAAAACCGCGTGAATTTGGAACCTTGATGTCTGCCATGATGCCGGTGACCCGCCTCGAGCGGAGTCATCGAAAACAGCACCAGCGACGCGAGGACGAGTATGGTTCTCATTTGGTTTCCTCCCTTTTTGAAGTCTATTGGCGATGCGACCGAACCTACTTGTGCATTCGCTGTGCCAAACCGATGGTGCAGGGATATCCGACTGATAAGCAAGGTGTTTGGCTCAGCGTCGCCGCGGCTCCCCCATCGGGAGGCAAACGACAGGCGCTTGAAATCATTCGCCCCGGTGGTTGTTTTACACCACAAGCCTCGGTGAGGGAGATGGCGCGGATGCACGAGGGAGCTCCGCGAAGCGCGAACCAGGGTCCCAACTGACAAGGACGTGGATGCAAATTACGGCCAGTGGGGCAGTTTGGCGTCCGCTGCGGCTGGGGGCCGCATCGGCTTCCCATGGCGGTCGAACGAGGACCACGGTTGTTCCCCCAGTCGCCTTCAGGCGGCCTAAAGGCGGCTTCCGCGCGCAGCGCTGGTAGGCCGGTCGTTTACGACCGGTTACGCGTGCCGCTCCCCCCGGGGCTGTGAAATAATGCTGGGGACAGTCGGCCGCGGCCTGACGGCCGTTGAAGATAGGGGACTTATGTCCTGCCGCTTGTGACGGCCCCCGACTTTTTGTCTCCGATTTTTTCATGGCGTCGGCCCGAACCTTCCTGAGCCCCACTTGCCCTCGTGCCCGCGCTGCGGCGAGAATCAGAACCTATGCCCACACCTGTCCTGCTAATCGGCGGCGGCATGATCGCCCACGACCAGATCCTTCCCACTCTGTATCAAATGCAGCGCGAGGACCGCATCGGCGAGATCACCGTCTGTGCTCAACATGGACGTACCGTGAAAGCGCTGGCCGAGGCGCCCACCCTGCGGAAGGCGTTCCCCGACCGCTCGTTCCGTCCGCTGCCCGACTACACCGCCGGCGATGTCGACAACAGGCAACCGGACCTCTACCAGCAAGCCCTCGCAGAGCTTCCCGCCCGCAGCGTCGTCATCGTCGCCACGCCCGATCAGACGCACTACTCGCTCGTGATGAATGCGTTGCGTGCCGATCAGCACGTCTGCTGCGTCAAGCCGCTGGTGCTCGACGTGGCGCAGTCGATCGAGATCGAGCAAGAGGCGCGGCGTCGCGGCTTGCTGGTTGGCGTCGAGTATCACAAGCGGTTCGACCCGCGCAGCCAGATGGCACGCGCTCGCTTCCGTCAAGGCCTATTCGGCGAGTTCAAGCTGGGTACCGCCGTGCTCATGGAGAAGTGGCACTACCGCTCGTCGAATTTTCAAAACTGGTTCGTGTGCGAAGAGACCGACTCGTTTGTCTACATCGGCTGCCACTACGTCGACTTGCTGCACTTCATCACCGGGTTGCAGCCGACGGGCATCAGCGTCTACGGCATCAAAGACCGCTTCCCCAACGGAAACGAGGGTTACCTTTGGACCGACGCGCGCGT
>JAKZVK010000197.1:0-3093 GCA_047516085.1 Bryobacterales bacterium | reverse complement strand
CAACCTGCGCACCTTCACTTTCCAAGACGTGCTTCGCCGCTACCTGCGCCACTGCGGCTATGAGCTGTTCCACGTCATGAATGTCACCGACGTGGACGACAAGATCATCCGCAGCGCCGGCGAGGCGGGCCAGTCGCTGGCAGAGTATACGGCCGAGTATCGCAAGGCGTTCGAGGCGGATACGGCCCAACTACGGCTCGAAACGCCCGAGCGCGTCACGCCCGCCACCGAGCACATCGGCGAGATGATCGAGTTGATCCGCCGGCTGGAACAGAAGGGCCTCACCTACCAAAGCGAGGGCTCGACGTATTACCGCATCGCGGGCTTCGACGCCTACGGCAAGCTGTCGCACCTCGACGTCAAGGGCATCAAGGCCGGCGCGCGCGTCGATCAGGACGAGTACGACAAAGACGACGTTCGCGACTTCGCTTTGTGGAAGGCCTCGAAGCCCGATGAGCCCTCGTGGGAGAGTCCCTACGGCGCCGGGCGGCCGGGCTGGCACATCGAGTGCTCGGCCATGGCGATGAAGTACCTCGGCGAAAGCTTCGACATCCACACCGGCGGTGTCGACCTCGTCTTCCCGCATCACGAGAACGAGATCGCCCAGGCCGAAGGCGCCAGCGGCAAGCCGTTCGTGCGCTTCTGGCTTCACGCCGAACACCTGCTCGTCGACGGACAGAAGATGTCGAAATCGCTCGGCAACTTCTACACGCTGCGCGACCTGATCGAGCGCGGGTTTTCAACCGACGCAATCCGCTACCTGCTCGCCTCGGTGCCGTACCGCAAGCAGCTCAACTTCACGTTCGACGGATTGAAGGCCGCCCAGACCGCTATCGAGCGGCTGCGCAACTTCAAGCGCCGCCTCGACAGCGAGACCTTCCCCGCCGGCTCGAACCCGGATGTTTCAGCGCTGGCCCACGAGGCCCAAAAGAAGTTCGAGGCGGGTATGGACGATGACTTGAACACCGCCCAGGCCCTGGGCGCGGTGTTTGAGTTTGTGCGCGACGTGAACACGAAGATGGATGCGGGTGAGTTTCAGGCGGACAACGTCGCCGATGCCATCGGCATCCTCGACCTGTTCGACTCGATCTTCGACGTGTTGCAGGTTGAGGAAGCTGGGCAGGTTGCCGCCGACGAGATCGAGCGCCTAATCGGGGAGCGTCTGGCCGCCCGCAAAGCCCGGGACTTCGCCCGCTCCGACGCGATTCGCGACGACCTCAAGGCCCGCGGCGTGATTCTTGAAGACACCCCCGGGGGTACGAGGTGGAAGTATGCGAGCACCTAGAGCGGTTTCACAGATGACGTAAACCGCATCCGAAGATGCTTTCGCTATAAGCTAGCGCGTCGATGCTAGGCAGCCCCAAGAGTTGTCTATTCTATTCCTGAAAATGCTCTAGCCGGAAGCAAACTCCGTCAGTCTGAATGAACAAGCGGTAGGCGGGCGATCTGATTCACCCAGTCTTTTCGCCTCGGTGGTGCGCCAAAGCTCTGCAACTTCCCTGATAGCGGCTCCGATTGAGGCCCGCTGGGCAACCAGCAATACACCAGCGGACTCGTTGGTTTCGACAAACTCAGCGAAGTGCAACGGCATCGTCCTAATGTCGTGCGTGACGAGGATACGACCCTCTTCGGCCGCAATCGCGAGCACTTCCATGTCGGGTTGGCCGTGGAGATTGGCCTCGGACGCACGCTTGAAGTCGACCTCAGGTTCGCCGCGACAGACTCCTTCGAGAATAGCTAGGTGAAGGTTGGAATCGGCTAGGAAGCGGACTTTCAAGGGTCTTGCGGCTGTTCTTGTTGCGAGCGAAGCAGGCTACGAAACAGAACTGTGTTCTGCTCCGGAATGCCCTCCGGGAACGATTCGAATAGACGTTCCTGCTCCTGGAGGTGTGCGTCGATCTCAGCACGCCGGTGGAGGTAGAACGTGATGGCGCCGTAGACCTCTTCCAACGAGAGGGAGGGGAAACCCTGAGCGATGCTCTCGGGCGACGCGCCCGCGCGATAGGCGTGAACCACTGAATCCAGAGAAACTCGACTTCCTCGAATCCAATGTCCGCCCTGACTGCGTTCGACGTAGACAGGCTGGGTAGTTGTCGTCGCCATCGAACCTCAGATTAGCACCCTGGGCGAGACTGCGCCGAACTCAGACACGCGACCGTCCGCCCATTCCCCCTGGGGGAATGACGAGGGCGAGTTTCCCTCATAGAAGTCTGGTGGACGAGTGGCAAGCCGGTGCCGGCGGTGGTATTCCACCACCACACCGGAGCCGCTCAGAACGCTAAGTCATTGTTTTTCACAGCGTTGGTTAATTGGCATCCATCGTGCAGCCCTCCAGGAGCGCAACTAACTCCTGTCTGGAGGGTTAATCATGAGCATGAGACATTCCTTCTTACTTGCTATCGCTTTCGTTCTCTTCGCCGCGTTGCCCGCTCATGCCCGGCGCGGCAACGATCGAGATCAGAATCGCGACCGTGGCCCTTTGGTCGGTGTCGCCTACGTCGGCGTGGCCGATGGCGAGGTGACCAAGTTGAGCGTGCACGGCGACGTGACTGCGCTGCGGGCCGGCGACGAACTCGTGTCCGGAGACACGGTCGAGACCGGTCGTGCGTCGCGCGTCGAGGTCCAGCTTGACCAAGGCAACTTCCTGCGGCTCAACGCCGCCACCAAGTTGCGCGTGGTGCAGCTCGGCAACCGCCGTTTCCAGTTCGATCTCGAGGTGGGCCACGTCAGCGTAAGCCAAGCCGACGGCGCTACCGCTGACCTTGAAATCCATGCCGGCGGCTTGACGGTGATTCCCCTCAAGCGGGGATCCTACCGGGTCGAGCTCGAGCCGTCCGGCCGTGCCGTGGTCACCGTCCGCAAAGGCGAGGCCGACATCGGCACGCCCAGCGGGTTCCGCACTGTCAAGAAAGGCAAGACGCTTACGGTGTACGGCGACCAGGATACAGAACGTGTTCGCTTGGCCGGCGCTCCGAGCAAAGACGGTTTCGATGAGTGGAACCAGCGCCGCGACAAGGTGCTCGACCAAAACCGCGGCCGGCGTTCCCGCTATTGGCCGACGTTCATCTCCGGCCACTATGGCTACGGCTACGG
>JAKZVK010000196.1:0-17997 GCA_047516085.1 Bryobacterales bacterium | reverse complement strand
TCGAAGCGCACCTCACAGGTCTTCGGCTTGTCTTGCAGCAGGCATTGGGTGGCGAGCACGTGCTGGACTTCCGTCGTGCCGATGCCAAATGCCAACGCCCCAAAGGCCCCGTGGGTCGACGTATGGCTGTCGCCACAGACGACGGTCATACCCGGCTGCGTAAGCCCCAACTCGGGGCCGATCACGTGAACAATCCCCTGGTATTCGCCGTCCAAGTCCTGCAGGGGGATCCCGAACTCACGGCAGTTGATGCGCATTTGCTCGACCTGCTTGGCGGCGATTAGGTCGAGGATGGGCAGGCTGCGGTCGGTCGTGGGAATGCTGTGGTCGAGGGTCGCTTGCGTAAGGTCCGGCCGCTGTACCGTCAGCCCCTGGTCGCGAAGGCCCTGGAAGGCCTGCGGCGAGGTAACCTCGTGTACCAGGTGAAGGTCGATGTAGAGCACGGCGGGGCTGCCCGCCTCGTGGACGACGAGATGCCCGTCCCAAATCTTCTCGAAAAGCGTCTTCGGTTGGCTCACGGTTTTCTTAGTGTATCGGAAGGGTTGAAGAGGCCGCTCGCTCGAATGCACCTGTCTCTAGTCCTTCACCGGGTAGCCGATAAACAACTTCGAGACTTGGCTGATTCTGTCCTCGGCGGAGAAGACGTGCGGCTCACCGGAAGAAATGGGGTCGAACTCGACCTCGATCTTGATATATTGACAGTTCCGATAAATATAACGACCGTTGGTTCGGAACTGCATCCCTCCTTCAAGCAGAAATCCGGCGTTCAACTCTCTTCTCTTCATACCCACTTCGATACGAGTCGCCGCATCCAGCGCCTGGCGCACCATCGTGCAGCCAGGCGCGTCAAGCTGTGGCTGTTGCGCGGCAACAAGTAATGCAAAAGCGGCTGTTGCGGCGAGGAGACTCCATATTGTCTTCATTGTTTTTCTCACTCTCATTGGTTGGGCAGAACGACGCTATTTGTAGATCCCGATTCAGGAACAGGCGAGGTCGGGATCAGGCCCAAGCGAACCCAGCAGCACGCGGACGCCGGAGCGGTACTTGTCAGGCAGGTTTTTCCCGGCTGACAATAACCTTCTTGGTATCCTAACGTCTTTACTGAGTAGAAGATGCTCGCCCGGAGTGTGTCCGTCCCGAGCCCGAGGTCGAACGTTCGATGCCGACAACGCCAACGATGTCCGGACAGGTGCTGCGCTGGGTGCTGGGGCTGCTGGCCGTGGGGGTCGTGGCCTATCTCGGCTTGCAGTTTTACGCACCCCAGACGCGCGAGGTGCCGACGGCACGTGTCGAGCGGCGTGACTTCGTCACCACGGTCCGCGCTCGCGGGGAGGCCCAGAGTACGCGCTCGGTGTTAGTGGCAGCCCCCAATACGCCCGATCTGACGATCGTCCGCCTGGCCGAGGACGGCAAGCCGATCGAGGCGGGCGCGGTGGTGGTGGAGTTCGATTCCGCGACCCAGGAAGAGCGTTACGTTCAGCAGACGACCCAGGTCCGCCAAGTCGACAGCGAGATCGTACAGGCCCAAGCGCAGCACTCCATCGCCGATGAGCAGAACGCCATGCTGGTCATGCGCTCGCAGTACGACCTCGAACGGGCCAAGCTGGAGGCGAGCAAGCAGGAGATCCTGTCGGAAATCGAGGGCCTCAAGAACCGCATCGACGTCGGTGTTTCCGAAGGCGAGCTTTCCAAAGCCCAAACCAACTCCGAGGCCACCGACATCTCGCAACAAGCCGACCTGACGCGCCTCGATGAAAACAAGGCCAAGGCCGTCCGCGACCTCGACCGCACCAAAGGATACTTGCAGAACATGGTCTTGCGGGCGCCCCGCGCCGGGATTGTACAGGTGAAACAGAATCCTCGTGCGCAAGGGGCGTCGCGCGCGAGCCGGCCTCCGTTCCAAGAGGGCGACTCGGTCTGGGCGGGCGCCACCATTGCCGAGATCCCGGATCTTTCGTCGATGCGTATGGAGCTGCGGCTGGAGGAGATTGATCGCGGGCGCGTGAGCGAAGGTCAGCCCGTTACGATTCGCGTGGACGCGGTGCCGGGGGTCACGTTTCAAGGGAAGGTGACCTGGCTGAGCCCGATCGCAACCTTGGTCTTCCGGCGCTTTCCGCCGGAGAAGAACTTTCCGGCGCACGCGTCGATCGAGAACCTTGACAAGCGTCTGCGGCCCGGCATGAGCGGCACGGTGGATATCGTGGTGGAGCGCCGCGCCGATGTGCTGGTGATTCCAACCAAGGCCAGCTTCCAGATCGACGGCAAGCCGACCGTCTTCATCAAGACGGCAACCGGTTTTCGACGGCAGGCCATCGAGGTGGTGGCCCGCAACGTGAACGATATCGTGGTCGGCGACCCTCTGAAGGAAGGGGAGGTCATCGCGCTCGAGAACCCCGAGACCTCCGACCGGAGACGGCGGTCGTAGAGGGACCGGCACGATGCGAAAAATCGCGACACGGTTGGTGATCTTGCTGGCGTTAGTGGGGGTGGTAGCGGCCGGCTATCTTCTGGTGAGCCGCTTGCCGGATGCGGAGCGCGCGCCGGCAACGGCGACGGTCCAACGCGGTGACTTGACGGTGCGGACATACCTGCGGGGCGAGTTGCGCGCGGTCCGCTCGACCACGCTCACGGCGCCCAACTTGGGTTCTGTCTCCCAAGTTACCCAGTTGGCCGCTCCCGGCTCGGTGGCGCGGCCGAAGGACCTGATTGCCGAGTTTGACGATTCCGACCGCCGCGTCTTTCTCGAAGACGCCAGGGTCGACGTCGAGAAAATCCAGCAGGACCTCAAGAAAGCCGAGACCGAGCTCGAGATCCTCAAGAGCCAGGACCGTGTCGAATTGATGAGCGCCGAGTTTGCGGTTCGGCGCGCCGAGTTGGATGTCAAGCAGAACGAGTTGCTTTCCGCCATTGATGCGCGCAAGAACGAGTTGACGCTCGAGGAGTCGCGCCGCCGGCAGCAGAAGCTCGACAGCGACATCGAGTCGCGCTTGCAGCAGCGCGAGGCGGAGCTGGCCGTTCTCCGCGAGGAGCTGCGCAAGGCGGAGTTGGAGGTTGACCGCGAGCAACGCCGTATTGAGAATGCCCGTGTGCTCGCCCCGCTTGGCGGGCTCGTCTCGATTCTCGACAACCGTGCCGGAGGGCGTGCCGGGTTTGGACAGTCGGCTCCCCCGGTACAGGAGGGTGATCAGGTTCCGCCCGGTTTGGCGATTGTACAGCTTCTGGACCTCTCGGAGATGGACCTCGTCGCCAAGGTCGAAGAGGCCCAGCGCGCCGGCATGCACGAAGGGCAAGAGGCCGAGATCTATCTCGACGCCCTGCCGGGGAAGATGGTGAAAGGGAAGGTCAAGCGTCTCGGCACGACCGCCTCGATGAACTTCTTCCGGGGCGAAGCGACGAAGAAGTTCGATTGCGTTATCTCGGTCGACATGCGTCAGTTACTCGAAAACGTGGGCGCGACGCCCGTGCAAATCGACCGTATCTTGGCGATCGCGAAGAGCAACGCACAGCGCGGATCGCAAGAGGCTCGGGTACCCGCGGCTACGCCCATCCCGCCGCCGCAAGCCGGGCAAGCCCAAGCTGGTCAGAGGGGCGCCCGCTCTCGGGGTGCCGGCCAAGGCCAGGGGGCGGATCAGTCGGCGCAAGGTAAATCGGTCCAGGGTAAGAGTGCAGACGGCAAGAGTGCACAGGCCAAGAGCGGGCGCGGAGGCCGTGGCTCCGGCCAGGACCGTGAGCGCATGCGCAAGATGATGCAGAAGATGGCCGGCGGCCGCGATATCCAATCGATGAGCCAAGAGGATCGCCGACAGCTCTTCCAGCAGATGCGTGCCCGCATGGGTGGCGGCCGAGGCGGCGGAGGTCAACGCGGCGGCGGCCAGCCTGAAGGAGGTAGTCCGCAGGGTGGCGCCCCAGGTGGAGGACGCGGTGGCGAACAACGTGGTGGGGGGCGTGGTGCGAGTCCCGGCGGCGTCCCCGATATCGCATCGCTCTCCATATCGCGGCCTGGAGCCAAGAAGTTCACCGTTGAGGAGCGCGAGAAAGCCACATTGCCGTCACCGCCCACGCAGGGCTCGGACGTCGAGGTGTTGCTGCGCCCCGGCCTGTTAGCGGATGCGCAGGTGGTTCTCGAACGCATCCCCGACGCGCTTCATATCCCGTTGCAGGGTGTCTTCGAGGAAGGCGGCAACTCGATCGTCTACATTAGCGCGGCAGGCCGACTGCAACCCCGGCGGGTGGAACTGGGCCGGCGAACCGAGACCAGAGTCGAGGTGCTCGATGGGCTGGTGGAAGGCGAGACCCTCTCGCTCGAGCCGCCTGTCGACCAGCGTGAACGAGACCGCGCCAAGAAGAAAAAGGCTGCCGGCAAGTCGGGACCGTCGTTCCCTGGCGGCGGCGGTGGCGGCCCCGGCGGCGGTGGCAGCCGAGGAGGTGGCGGTCGTGGCGGGAGGAGCCGCTAGTCGATGCAGGCCGTTCCTAACATACTCCCTGAACTGTGGATGGGCTTGGCGAGCCTGATGGCTCACAAGCTACGTTCCCTGCTCACCATGCTGGGGATGATCTTTGGTGTGGGTGCCGTGGTGGCGATGCTGTCAATCACCGCCGGCGCGCAGCAGGAAACCCTGCGCCAGATTGATCTGCTGGGCGTCAACAACATCATCATCGAGGCCAAAGAGGCGGTCGAGCGCGAAGGGCTCCTGGCGGTGCGTCAGATCTCGGCCGGCTTGACGTTCCGCGACTTTCGCGCGCTGCAGGAAAACACTCCCAACGTCGAGGCGATGTCGCCCCGCAAGAGTTTCGCGCCGGGCAGCGTGTTGCCGCGTTCGGAACAGGAACTGCCGTCTCTGATCGGCGTGCTGCCGAACTACACCGACATCTACAGCGTGACGATGCTCGAGGGCCGCTTCTTCAACGAGGACGACAACCTGCGCTCGATGCCGGTCTGTGTGCTCGGCGAGGATGCCAAGATCAGCCTGCTGGGCTATGGGCCCGCGGTCGGCAAGTTCGTCAAATTGGATGACGTGTGGCTCAGGGTGATTGGCGTGATGGAGCCCAAAGGGACCGCCGAGGCCGATATCGAAGGGCTCGAATCGAATGACCAGAACAACATCGTGGTTGCGCCCCTCAACACGGTGATGCGGCGGTTCGATGAGCCCAACAGTTACCTCAAAGATGAGATTGACGGCATCTACGTCCGCGTCCGAACCGACGCCGACCCCATCGAAACGGCCGGCGTGGTGCGTGCGATTCTCACCGCGACCCACAATGACGCCGGCGACTTCGCGGTCGTGGTCCCCGCCGGACTGCTGGCGCAGCGGCAAAGCACCCAGAAGATCTTCGAGGTGGTGATGATCTGCATCGCGGGCATTTCCCTTTTGGTCGGCGGCATCGGGATCATGAACATCATGCTGGCCACCGTTTTGGAGCGCACTCGAGAGATCGGCGTGCGGCGGGCGATCGGAGCGCGGCAGCAGGATATCGTACGCCAGTTTCTGATCGAGGCTGTGCTGATCTCGATGGCCGGCGGCATCATCGGGATCATCGCCGGTTTTGGGGGCTCGCGCATCATTGCCGCGATCGCCGGCTGGTCGACCATCGTCACCGCCGATTCGATTCTCGTCGCGTTCGGGGTGTCGGTGTTCATCGGCCTCCTGTTCGGAATCTATCCGGCTGTGCAGGCCGCCAAGCTCGACCCGATTGAAGCGATTCGATACGAGTAACCCGACCCAGGCCCTTTTCCAATCGCTCTTCGACAGGCATGCCTGTATGCGGCGTGCCTACACCCTGTGGATTCAGGATTGACCTCTATGCTGAAACGACTCTCCGCGCTGATGCTTCTCGCCGCCCTGGCCGCGCCGGGGCAGTTTCATACCTTTCCCGACAAAACCTACTTTCGCGAACAGTGGCAGCGCGCGCCGCTGGGGATGGAGATCGAGACGGTCGCGAACCTAGAGGACTTTCACCACGACGAGAAGCTGGAGCTGTCTCTGCGGGCGTTTCTCGAGCTGGCGATGTCCAACAACCCCGACATCAATCTGCAGAAGCTGGCCATCCTCGAGCAGCAGAACAACATCCTGCGCGCCTACAGCCCCTTCGACCCGAATGTCTCGTTTAATTTCAACTCCAACCGTTCCACCACCCCTTCGGCCGATCAGCTCGAGGGTGCCGCGGTAAGGACCCGTCTCAATCAAAACGGCGGTTTCACCTACAGCCAAAGCCTCGACACCGGTACGAACTACACACTCGGCTATGTGGGCGCCAAGGCCTCGGACAACAGCCAGTTCGCCAACTTCAATCCGACGATCACGCAGTCGCTGCTGTTTACCGTCAGCCAGCCGCTACTGCGGGGGCGGGGCCGCTTCGTGCAGCGCATCCCCATCCTGATTGCCGAGTCGCGGCTGTCGCAAACCGACGAACAGGTGCGGGAGCAGGTCATCAACCTGCTTTTCCAGGCCGAAAACGACTACTGGGACGCGATCAACGCCCGCGAGGACTTGCAGGTCCAGGAGAACAATTTGGCCGTTGCTCTGGCCTTTCTAGAGCAGGAGAGGCTGCGGCTAAAGCTCGGTGCGATTTCGCCGCTCGACATTTATCAGCCGGAGCAAAACTACGCTACAGCGCAGGTCTTCGTCACGCAGGCTTTCTACCGCCTGCAACAAGCCGAGGACGCGGTACGGCGCTGGATCGGCGCTGATTTTCATCCCGACTTCCGGAACGTAGGTCTGCAACTCACCGAGCCGGTCGACCCACCTGCCCAGACCCAGACCCTCGATCCCGAGGTAACGGTCGCCCGCGCGCTCCTCCAGCGGCCGGAGGTCGGGCAGGCCCGCCGTTCGCTCGAGATCGACGACCTCAGCATTCGTGGCTTTACGAACGATATGCGGCCGGACTTGTCGATCCGAGGCAACTACAGCGCGCGCGGGTTGGGAGGAAACTTCATGGAGATGATGGGCGGCATCATCACGGGGGGTTTTCCGGAGGCCTTCGACCAACTCAGTCAGTTTCGGTTCCCCACGTACGGGTTCGGGCTCACGCTCGAGCTCCCTCTGCGCAACCGGCGGGCCGCCGCGGACCTGGCGAATGCGTCGATTCAGAAGAAGCGCGATCTCTATAATCTGCGTAGCGTGGAGCAAGAGGTGCGACTCGACGTCCTGCAGGCGATCTCGGGTGTCGAGTTGAGCGAGGCCGCGCTCAAGCAGGCCTCGGTGGCGCGCGACTTCGCACAAAAACGCCTCGAGGCCGAGCAGAAGAAGTACGACCTGGGCGTAAACACGGCGTTCTTTGTACTGCAGGCGCAGAACGATCTGCTCGATGCGGAATCGGAGGTGTTGCGGCAGGCAATTGCATACCGCCGTAGCATGTTGACGTTGTTGCGGTCTACCGGGCGGCTGCTCGAAACCAGGGGCGTACAGCTTCAGCCCTGAGGCGCGAAGCAACCGAACCGTGACCGTACCGGAGCGGTCCGGCACGAACCCTGACGGCCACTCGAAATCCTCTAGACTGGCTATCCTCGACTAGCCCAAGGGCTGCGGTTCGCTCCAGGCAGCGTTGTGGCTTGTTTCCTCCGAAGAGGGCACATTGAGGGCCGATGACACAGAGCCACTGCCCGGCCCGGTGTAGACGCTTGGGAGTCTGCGGTTCGGGCGTACGCAGGGAGAATCATGATGCTACGGACTGGGATGCCACAGATTGGGTTGTTTGTGTTCTCGCTGCTGCTCTCTGCCTGCGGCGATGCCGGACCGGCCGCCTCGGATGAGGCTCTCAACGGCCGATGGGTAATCGATGGCACGAACGTTTCGTCGGCGCGCCCGATGTGGCTGGAGGTGAACAACGCCGGCACAGGCACACCGGAAGGCGTGCTCATCGGGGCTGCCGCCGGGCGCACGCAGCCTTTTCTCGAAGCCGAAGTTCGCGGCGGCGAGTTGCGGTTTCGGGTCGAGCGAGAGTTGGACGATGGACGGCGCATCAGTGCGACCACGAGCGCCCGCGTGGTCGACGGTGAGTTACGCGGAACGACGATCCGTGGCAAGCAGCAGATCGAGTGGGTCGGGCGGCGCGCGTCCGAGATCGCTGACAAAGATGACGGCCATTGGCGTGAGGAAGCGCCGGTCGTACTATTCGACGGCGCGGATTTAGCGGGCTGGCACACTTGGCGGCCCGGCCGTGAATCGGAGTGGAGCGTCGAGGACGGGGTTCTACGCAACTCCGACGGCGCGGACCTGCTGGTGTCCAACGATACGTTCTGGAACTTCAAGCTGCACGTCGAGTATCGCGTTGCGCCGGGTAGCAACAGCGGCATCGGGCTGCGGGGACGTTACGAGATCCAGATCCTCGATGATCACGGTAAGCCGGCAAGCATCCACGGCAACGGGGCCCTCTACAGTCGCATCAAGCCCGCGGTCAATGCCAGCAAGCCGGCCGACGAATGGCAAACCTTCGAAATGACCCTGATTGGCCGCGACCTGACCGTCATGTTGAACGGCGAAACTTTGATCAATCGGAACGCAGTGGAGGGCCTTACCGCGATGGCGATCGACTCTCAAGAGACCGAGCCAGGCCCCATCGTTCTGCAAGGCGACCACGGCCCGGTCAAGTTCCGCCGGATTGTCGTAACGCCGCTCGCATCTGGAAGTTGACCAGCCATAGGGCCGGGCAGCTACGGCGGGTTAGGCGCCGACGCGCTTGAATATTGGCGATTCGGAGCGCGTGTTAACCTGATAGATTACTGGCGTTCAGCGCGAAAATGTCATTCATCCAAAACCGCTACAACTTAACGGAAGCCGACCTCGAACGCTATCTGGGCGAGGCGCTGTCGCAGGGCGGCGACTATGCCGACCTCTATTTCGAGTACACCGCGACCAGCTCGGTGGGCCTCGATGAGTCGATCGTCAAGAGCGCGACGCAAGGCGTCTCGGTCGGCTGCGGCGTGCGGGTCATCAGCGGCGAGAAGACCGGGTACGCCTACACCGACGACCTGGCGCCGGAGAAGATCGTGCACGCGGCGCGCGTGGCGGCGCACATCGCTTCGAGCCCGTCGGACACCAAGGTCGCCGGCCTCAACCAGCGAGAGTCGGATCGAAACCTCTATCCCGTCGTCGAGGCCCTGGGCGATGCCGGCCTCGCGGCCAAGGTGGAGCTTCTGCGGCGCGCGGACCGTGCGGCACGCGCCGAAGACACGCGCGTCTTTCAGGTGCAGGTCGGCTATCGTGACTCGACCAAGCACGTCCTGGTGGCTACCTGTGACGGGCTGATCACGAACGATTCGCAGCCGATGACACGGATGGACGTCTCCGTCATCGCCCGCGACGGCGAGCGGCTCGAGCGCGGCCATGACGGCGGAGGCGGCCGCGTGGGCCTCGACTTTTTCGACGCCGAAAACGCCCCCGAAGCCTACGCAAAGGAAGCCGTGCGGCAGGCGCTGCTGCAACTCGACGCCGCCGACGCGCCGGCGGGCGAGATGCCGGTAGTGCTCGGTCCCGGCTGGCCCGGCATCCTGCTGCACGAGGCCGTCGGGCACGGTCTTGAAGCCGACTTCAACCGCAAGCAACTCTCCGCCTTCTCCGGCCTGCTGGGCCGCAAGGTGGCGTCGCCGCTGTGCACGGTCGTCGACGACGGCACACTGCCCGGCCGGCGCGGCTCACTCAACGTCGACGACGAGGGTACGCCTACGGGCCGCGCGGTGCTCATCGAAAACGGCGTCCTCAAGGGTTACATGCAGGACCGCCTCTCGAGCCACATCCTCGGCATGCCCGGCACCGGCAACGGCCGACGCCAAAGTTACAAGCACATCCCCATGCCGCGCATGACCAACACCTTCATGCTGCCGGGCGAGGACGACCCCGAAGACATCGTCCGTTCAGTCAGCAAAGGGCTCTATTGCGCCAACTTCGGCGGCGGGCAAGTGGACATCACGAGCGGCAAGTTCGTCTTCTCGGCCTCGGAAAGCTACTTGATCGAGGACGGCAAGATCACCCGCCCCGTGCGCGGCGCGACGCTGGTGGGCAACGGCCCCGACGTGTTGACCAAGGTAAGCCGCGTCGGACACGACCTCAAGCTCGACCACGGCCTCGGCATTTGCGGAAAAGAGGGCCAGAGCGTCCCGGTCGGCGTCGGCATCCCCACCATCAAGATCGACCAGCTCACGGTTGGCGGCACTACGCTCACCAGCGGCTCGAACTTCCAAGGCTGACGAGCGGCCTGGTTAGGGGAATTCCTGCTAGATCGCCGGCAGCGGGCGCTGTTCCGGCCCATATCGGAAGGTCAGCGTAGGCACGACCTCGCCCGGCGGCAGTCGCAACAGCCTCGGCCGGATCGCCAGAATCAAGTGGCTTTGCCGAGCTTGGACGAAGTTCCTCTGGAACAGCCGTCCCAGCCACGGGATCTCCGAGAGAAACGTCAACCCCGAGCCGGTCTCGCGTTGTTCAATGATCGCCAGGCCCGATATCAACGCCATCTCGCCGGTCCTTAGCCGAACGTACGACTGGATGCTGCGGTTCGACATCACCGGGATGTCATTCACCGCGCGCCCGGTGAGCTGCTTCACCTCAGCCTGAAGTTCCAATGAAACCTCGTTGGCGCTGTGAACAAAGGGCGTCACGTTGAAGATCAATCCCAGATCCTCGAACGTAAACGACGGGAAGGGCTCCTGAAACCCGCCACCCGGAGTGCTCGGCCCCGAGTACCGCGCGTTGATGATCGGAAACCGCTCTCCGACCAGGAAATCCGTTGGCACGCCGGACGTGGTGCGCACCGAGAAGCTATCCATCAGGCGCGCTTGCGACGTAAGTTTCTTGGCGATCACTCGTGTCGACCCGATCGCCACGCCGAACACCGTGCTGCCCCCGCCAAACCCTAAAAGCGGCATCATCGGGCTCGGCGGTATGGCATTCAGGACCGTGCTGAAGTTCGTGATTGGGAAGCTCGACGGCAGCGAGAGCCCGACGGTGGTTTCCTTGGAGTTGACCACCGTAAAAAGACTGACTTCGATCAGCACCTCAGCCGCCGGGGTGGATAGATTCCGGACCAACTCGGCGGCCATCCGAACACGGCTCACCGTATCGCGCAGCACGATCTGCTGCCGCGCGCTGTCGAGGTGAATGCGCCGGATGTCGAGGGTTTGCTGCACCGCCTGCTGGATCTGCTGAGCCTGCTCGGCATTCATCGCGTTGCTGAGCGGCAGGACGATGGCGGCAGTCGGCTCGAGGTCCTTGCGTTTCGCGGGGGTGTCTTCAGCCACCAGAAAGATCTTCGAGGAGACAGGGACGATAAACGTTTTGGTGACGTCGCTGAGCGCAAAGATTACCTCGGAGAAAATCGCATGGTCCAGCTCGAAGCGGAGTTCCTCTTCTCCCTCGTAGTCGCTATCGAAGATGACGTCGAGCCCGAAGACCTTGGCCACCTCCTCATAGACCGACTTGATCGAACCGCGAAGCTTGAAGCTGGCTGTGTGGTCTTTCGCTTGTAGCTCGATGGGAGGCTGCAGGCTGCGCTGAATAGGCATCTCCGACAGCGAGGAGACGAGAAGCTGCTCGGCGGCGCGGCTCTGCTCGTACTTGCGCAGGTAGACGTTGGTCGGGTCGAGCGCGAGAGCCGCGTCGAGTTGGCCGACGCCGGCGAGGGTTTGGGCGGCGCGTCGCCTTACCCCTTGGGCGGCGAACACGAGCCCGCGATTGGCCGGATCCTGAGCCCGGGCGCTCATGTAAAGGAGATACGCTTCGACGTCGTTCCCCTCGCTCTCGGCCTTGCGGGCCTTTTTGAACAGCTCGTCGGCGCGGTCGGCTACCGCGGCCGGGGCGGCCAGCAAGGCCAGCAGACACACCACCCCTACGAGAGTCCGGCTCACAAACAGTTGACGAGCCCAAGCGCCATCCCGTGCAGCCGGATTCAGAAACCGTACCCGGCATGCAGAAACCGAGCCCCGAACGCCAGGGAGGGGTCAATCCGCCGACGCTGGCTCTCAGTAGCGTGCTCCGCAAATGAGGTTGCGCTTTCGGTCCGCCATGTAGGGGCACGACAGCATGCCGTGCCCGCTGCTGCCAGGATGGCAAACCTGTCTGTCAGATACGGAACTGAACCTGTAAAGCGCTCTGCAAAGACGGCTGTCGGACCACGGACCCCGCTAGGGCGCGCTCCCTGGCGAGAGCCGACTACTCGTCCTTCGGCGTTTCCCGGCGCCCTTGCTTGGCCCGCGACCGCTCCTTCTTCTGCTGTAGGCGCTTCTCGACCGACTGCCGGCTCGGACGCGTCTTGCGGCGTCGCTTGGGGCGTTTGAGGCTCTCGCGGATCAACACAGCCAGCTTCTCCCGTGCATCCTCGCGGTTGCGAACCTGATCGCGCGTGCGGCGCGAGGTAACAATCAACTCCCCCGCGGACGTGAGCCGCCCGCCAAGCCGTTCCAGCAGCCGGGTCAAGTCCTCCGCGCTGAGAACCGCGCTCTCCGCCGGCCTCCAACGAATCTCGACCTTGCTCTCGACCTTGTTGACGTGCTGGCCCCCAGGGCCCCCGGCGCGCGCAAACCCGATCTCCAGCTCCGCCGCCGGGATCGTGATTCGCTCGTTGACGATCAAGTTTTCCATGGTTGGGCAGAACACCAGGCGGAGCCACGCGTCTCCAATGGGTCCCATCCTCATCTTCCCAGACCCACCTTGCCCGCAGAGACGAAGTGAGCTGTTCGTCGAGGTTTCCGCCCCGGAGGGGCCGGGAGATTCATAGCCCACGGCTTCAGCCGTGGGTAAACGGTGCAATCTCCTTGAAGCCCTGAAAGGGGCGACACAGCTTTTGCGAGAGACTTGTGACCATCTATTCCTGACAGCACTTGACGTCATACTAGCGAATTAGTACGATGGAAATCGTATGAGGTCGAGAAGCGCCGTTCTCACCGATCAGGAACTCGAAATCATGAAGGTCGTCTGGGACCACGAGTCCCCAACGGTCCGCGACATCTACGAAGCGCTGCTCACGCGGCGAAAGGTCGCCTACACCACCGTGATGACGATGATGAACATCCTCGTCGAGAAGAAATACCTCAAGAAGCGTTCCGGGGACCGCGCCTACACCTACCAACCCACCCAGCCCAAGCAGCAAGTCATCAAGGCCATGGTCAGCGACTTCCTCGGACGGGTGTTCGACGGATCGGCCCAGCCGCTGCTCGTGCATCTCGTCGACGACCGGCGGCTCACCGAAAAAGACCTCGAAGAGTTGCAACGCATGATTGAGGAGGAGCGATGAACCTGGCTTGGGGGCTGACCAACTTGGGGGACTTCAGCCTGCAGGCTGGGCTGCTGGTACTGGCGGGCGGTTTGCTGTTGGACGTGTTTCGCATTCGGGATCCACGGGTCCGGCTGGCGTATTGGCAGGCTTTGCTGGCGGCCTGTTTCGTGCTGCCCCTCGTTCAACCGTGGGAAACCGTAGCGTCGGTTCCCTACTCCACGGGTCAAGCCGGCACGCTCGCTGCGGGCGTCGTCGCGGCATCGTGGCGTTTCGAGGAACCATTGGTCCTGGTGCTGCTGACCGGTTTCGTGTGCCGATTGCTGTGGTTGTCGATCGGCGCGGTCCGGCTGAGGCGGCATCGCCGGCAGAGCCGGTCGTGGGAGCGCGTTCCTTCGTGGGTTGCGGCCATGCAGTCTCGGATCGGCGTCACGGCGCAGATTCGGATCGCTCCCGACCTCGATGGCCCGGTCACCTTCGGCTTGCGGCAGCCGGTGATTCTTTTACCCACTCGATTCGAGCGTATGTCGAGGGAGGTCCAAGGGGCGATTCTTGCCCACGAGCTTCTGCATGTTCGCCGCAAGGACTGGGTGTGGACCTGCTGTGAGGAGTTGGTGCGTAGTCTCTTCTGGTTCCATCCGGCGATGGTCTGGCTGATCGGACGCATTCAACTGGCAAGAGAGCAAGTCGTCGACCGGCTGGCCGTTCAATCGACCGAGTCTCGCGACGCGTATCTCGAGGCCCTGCTGGAAATCACGAAGGGCCGCTTGCGGCCCGTCGCCGGCGCCGCACCGGCATTTCTGCGTCGCCGGCAACTCGCTCGGCGCGTTGCACTACTGCTACGGGAGGATTCGATGTCAAGATTCCGATTTGCATGTTCTCTGAGCGCTATTCTGGCGCTGCTGCTGGCCACTGCCTATTTCGGCATGACCACGTTCCCACTCCGCGCCGCCGCGCAGAAGGATCAAGCGGGTGCTCAACAAAAGATCTACAGGGTTGGGGAGGACGGTGTCACAAAACCGAAGCTTACTGACAGGGTTGAACCCGAGTACAGCGAAGAAGCGAGCGATACTGGGCTCGAAGGCACCGTGATACTTTCCGTTATCGTTGGGCCGGATGACCGGGCCCACTCCATCAAAGTCGAGAGGAGCTTGGGGATGGGGCTTGACGAACAGGCCATCGACGCCGTCGAGCAGTGGCGTTTCGAGCCCGCCATGAAGAATGACAAGGCCGTCGCCGTGAGAGCGACGATCGAGGTCAATTTCCGCAAGAACTGAGAGTCCACGCTTCGCTCCGGCCTGAAGACGGAAAGCAGCAGCGCAACGGGTTGCGCCGGACGCCAACCGAACGACTTGTCTCGCAAGATCCTTTCTGGGACAAGAATTGGTCTAGAATTTGGATTGATGAGCTTCATACGACTGTCTCTGTTTCTCCTCCTCGCCGCCTCGGCCCACGCTCAGAACAGCACCCGAGCCGGCCGCTTCACGGTCGAGCATCCGACCCTGCACAACCTCGGCTTCGAGTGGACGATTACCGGCGATGCCAACCGCAGCGCCTCCGTCTCGGTCGAGTATCGCGCGGTCGGTGAATCCAAGTGGCGCCGGGCGCTTCCGCTGGTGCGCGTTGGCGGCGAGCGTGTTTTCCGCAAACGCGAGAATCTCGACTACACGGTCCCCGACGGTTTCGCTGGCAGCATCTTGAATCTCGAGACCGGCACCGAATACGAGTGCCGCTTCGAATTGAGCGACCCTGACGGCACCATGGGCCAGACGACCGAAACCGTGCGTGTCAAGACGCGAACCGAGCCGCGGCCATACAACGGCGGGCGAACCCTGCACGTCTATCCGCCCTATCACGAGGGCGAGAGGCAAGAACCTCACTTCACCAGCCTGCTGCATGCCTATTACGGTGCCGGGCTCGGCGACTGGAATGTCGTGTGGGAACAGCGCGTCCAGCCCGGCGACATCATCCTCGTTCACGCAGGGCTTTACAGGAACGAGCGTCTCAACTATGTCGACCCGATGATGACGCCGTTCGACGGAACCAATTGGCTCACCGTCAAGGGGACAGCCGAGAAGCCCATCACGATCAAAGCGGCCGGGGACGGCGAAGTCGTCTTCGATGGCGCGGGCAACCATCGGATCTTTGACGTGATGGCTACGGCCCATCACATCTTCGATGGGCTCACCTTCCGCAACACCGATGTCGCTATCTTCGCCGGATTCAAAGAGGTGCTGGGCGCGGTGGGGCTGACCGTCAAGAACTGTCGCTTCGAGGACATCGGCTTTGGCGTCTGGACCGAGTACGCCGGGTCAAGCGACTTCTACATCGCCGACAACATTTTTCTCGGCCGCATCGAAGAACGCAACCTGCTCGTCGGATGGACCGGCCGGTTTTGGAAGAGCGCCGGCCCCTACGGCTCGCATGAGATGCGCAGCTACTACGCCGTCAAGGTCTACGGACCCGGCCACGTAATCGCTCACAACGCCATCGCGTACTTCCACGACGGCATCGGCGTCTCGACCTACGGCACCCCCTCGCAGGACCCCGAGCGGCGCGCGTCATCGATCGACATCTACAACAACGACATCCACATGTCAGGCGACGACTTCGTCGAGACCGATGGCGGCGTACACAACATCCGCGTGTACAACAACCGCGGCGTGAATGCGGCGCACGGTGGCTACAGCTCGCAACCCGTCTTCGGCGGCCCGGCGTATTTCATCCGCAACCTGCTCTACCACGTCCCGAGCGGTGTCGCCTTCAAGTTCTCCGCCAAGGCTGCCGGAGTGTTCGCATACCACAACACGATCATTGGTGAGCAGGTCGCGGGCGACCCGACGTCGAACATGCACTACCGCAATAACTTATTCCTGGGGCGGGATACTCCCGACCGCGGTGTGATGACCTGGGCGAATGCGACCGAAG
Source organism: Bryobacterales bacterium (assembly GCA_047516085.1). Lineage (GTDB taxonomy): Bacteria > Acidobacteriota > Terriglobia > Bryobacterales > UBA6623 > JAKZVK01. The sequence continues at coordinate 1,869 of JAKZVK010000196.1, read as the reverse complement.
CCTATAGCTCCGACTACAACGGTTACCGCCCCAACAAGGGAGTGGTGGAGCAGTATCGCTGGCTCGCCCCGAAGGGTGGCCCGGGAGGCGGCCGGGTGATGTACGAACCACAGAGCGACGACTGGAGGACTTTCTCAACGCTGGAAGAGTTCCGAGCTGCGACCGGCCAGGAGAAGCACGGCCTGGAACTGGACTTCGACATCTTCGAGCAGATGACCCCACCCGATCCTTCGAAGCGGCACGAGGTGTATCACGCAACGGAGTTGAACTTCCGCTTAAAGCCGAACAGCAAGGCCGTGGATGCGGGGGTGCATATCCCGACGGTCAATGACGACTTCACCGGGGACGCCCCCGACCTGGGCGCGCTGGAAGTGGGCCGGCCCGAGCCGCACTACGGCCCGCGCTGGCTCAAGACTCAGCCGTTCTATCGCTGATCAGGCGCGCTTGCGATACGAGAAACCGAGCCCCGAAAGCCAGTGAGGGGTAAATCCATCACCCGATGGCTAAGGTTGGGTTCCGATGCCTTCGCGGACCGTGCCGGTTAGCGAGTGCAGGAACGCCACGAGGGCTCGTTTCTCTTCGGTTGATAACTTCAACGGCAGAAGCTCGGTGTCGAGGTAGGGGTTGCGATTCCCGCCGCGGTCGAGGTACTCGACGACCTCTTCGAGCGTTGCCAGGCTGCCGTCGTGCATGTAGGGAGCACGGTCGGCCACGTTGCGCAGCGTGGGAGTCTTGAAGGCTCCTCGGTCTTTTTCCGTCTTTGTGACCAAGTAACGGCCTTGGTCGAGCAGCCGGCCGTTGCGCCAGGCAACCCCGGTGTTGTGGAACTTCTCGTCGGTCAGGTTGGGCCCAAGGTGGCAGTCGGTGCAGTTGCCCTTGCCACGAAAGACGTCGAGGCCCCACTTCTCTAGCTCCGATAGAGCGGTGTGGTTGCCGTTCACGTGGCGGTCGTACGGCGAATCGCCCGAGACGATCGTGCGAACGTACGCGGCCAGGGCGCGGGCCAGGTCGTCTTGGTTCACCGCCCGCGCAAACACTTTCTGAAACTCGCGCCGATAGCCGGCGTCTTCGCGGACACGAGCCGTGGCCTGTTCGAGGGTCATGTCCATCGTCGCTGATGGTGGAGTCGAAGACGATATAGCGGCCGTCGGGCGAGAAATCCATCCGCTTGGGATACACCCAGTTGAGCGATCGCAGTGGCCGCGCCGAGCCGTCTTGGGCCGAGACGAGAGCGATTTGGCTGATGTTGTCTTTTCGGAAGAGCAGGGTGAGGATCTGTTTGCCGTCCGGCGACCACGCCGAGGGTTTGACGAACCCCGCTTCTTCGTTGCGGTAGAGGACACGCGGCCCCGAGCCGTCTATGCCCGGCCCGTCCATGCCCACCACGCGCAGCTCGTAGAACTTCTTCTCGTTGAACCAGGCGTAGGCGACGTGGCGACTGTCGGGCGAGATGGCTGAGAAGTAGGCAAACTGGCCGGCGTCACGTTGTGGGTCCTTGTGAGTGAGACGGCGCTTGCGGCCGGTCTCTAGTTCGAGAACGGCCAGGTCTCCGCTGTCGACGTCCACGAACGAGAGGAAGCGGCCATCGCGGGAAGGAGCGCCGAGAGTGTTGGTCTTCGCGTCCGCCCAGACTTGCCGGGTCTTAGGCGGCGCGGAGAGCCTCTTGGGGGGCTCCTTGGCCCAGCCGGCGGCGAGCGGAGCGCCATCAGTAGGGCAAGCAAGGCTGTGGCCTTGAGAATCCGCGGCATGGCGGTGTGTTCGACCCCCGCGACCCGAGAAAATGGGCACGCGACTGTGATTATAAATCGCCGGGGCGGGGCGAAGCTGGGGAGTGGCTGAAGCCAGCACGAGAAGGACGTTCAAAACGCC
>JAKZVK010000195.1:0-12230 GCA_047516085.1 Bryobacterales bacterium | reverse complement strand
ACCGCGGGTGGCGCTTGGCGGGCTTCTTCGGTTGTGCGGAAGTAGGCGTCCTCGCGGTCGAAGCCGCCCATCGAGGCGATGAGATTGTTCGGGAAGAGCTGGATGTAGGTGTTGTACTGCTGTACGGTCTGGTTGTACTTGCGCCGCTCGATCGCGATACGGTTCTCCGTTCCGGCCAGCTCGTCTTGCAGCCGCAGGAAGTTCTGGTTCGAGCGTAGCTCGGGATAGCGCTCGACCACCACCAGCAAACGCGAGAGCGCGCCGCCCAGTTGCTCGTTGGCGGCAATGCGCTGGCCCGGTGTCCGTGCGCCCGCCATGGCCGCGCGCGCGTTGGCGATGTTCGTGAAAACTTCACGATCCTGCGCGGCGATACCCTTGACCGTTGCGACCAGATTCGGGATCAGGTCAGCCCGACGTTGAATGACCGTATCCACCTGGGCCCAAGCGCCTTTGATGCCTTCCTGCTGGGTCACCATCACATTGCGTCGGCCGACGAACATGCTCCCGAAGGCGATCACGACCAAGAGCAGCAGCAACACCAACACACCGAGAACGATTAGTACTTTTTTCAATCCTCTTCTCCCGTTGTGAAATCGATAGACGGCACCTCAGCAGGCTCCTCCGGATTATATCCGGTCGACGTGCTCGGCTGTCCGCGTGATCTGTGCCAAATAGTCTTCAAAAAGCGGTCGAATCTCGGCATCCGGCAACTTGCGCGCGCCCTCGCGGATGTCGAGCAAGGTTTCAAACGGCGACGAAGAAGTGGCGAACTGCAAGGCCGCTTCCCGAAAAATCTCGCGTTTTTTGACCGGAGGCTCCGTGCCACTGAGGATCAAGGCGTGCCGAAACAAGGTGGAGAAGGTCGAGACTGAGTCCACCATCAGGCGGGTCAGTGCCTTGCGGTCCTTCTGCAGGGCCAAGAAACGCTCGCGCAAGCGCAGCAGCATCGACCGCAACTCGTGCTCAACTTGGTAGCGATGATGAGCGGGATCGACTTCGATCGACGCCACGAGATCTTCCCCATGGAGCACGCGATAGGCGACGCGGATGTCGCGGAACTCAATCGCAAAGGCGTCGTGGGCGTTCTCCACTTCCTCGGTGGACAGAAAGATCGGGGGCGGCTGCTTGCGCTTGAGCCAGCGATCGACAGCCGGATAGGCTTTCTCGAGTTGCGCGGGCCCAATGGTTTTGAGCACGCACAGCACGTTGAGATCCGAAACACCCTGTTGGAAATCGCCCGTCACCGCCGAGCCATAAAGGACCACACAGACGAGGTCGCCACCGAGGTCCTCCCTAAGTTTTCCTACGAGATCGTCGAGTAATTGTTCCTTCGTCATGTGATCACCACGAGCCGGAGGCACCGCCGCCGCCAAAGCCGCCGCCGCTGAAACCGCCGAACCCTCCGCTGCTGAAGCCCCCGCCGGAACCGCCGCGGGAGCCGAAGCCGCCCCCTAATCCCCCGAGGCTGCCGAGCATCCAGGCCGTCGTGATCGCGCCGCCGTGCCAGCCGCCCATGCGACGGCGCCGAGGCATCAACAGCAACGGAAGGATGAACAGTAGCGGCCACCAGCTTCGCCGCCGGGAACTGCGCGCGCGGCGGGGCGCGGCTTGCGGCATGCCGGTGAGGGTGACGCCCGCGTCCTGAGCGACGATCTGCGCCAGTTGCACCATGGCGATGGCCACGGCGCCGTTGTAGTCCCCCGCGCGCAGGGCGGGGGTCATCATCTCGCGGATCTCGCCGGCGCGTCCGTCGGGAATGATGGGTTCGAGGCCGTAGCCGATCTCGATGCGCAGGCGGCGATCGTCGACCGCAAGCAGCACCAGGGCCCCACGGTCTTCCTGGTCGCCGACGCCCCAACTCTCGGCCAGCAGGTTGGCGTAGTTCTCAACGCTGTCGCCTTCGAGCGATGGGACGATCGCCACCGCGATCTCGGCGCCCGTCTTCTGTTTCAGCTCGAGCGCGAGAGCTTCGAGTTGGCCCTTCGTCTGTTGGTTGAGCACGCCGGCGAAGTCGTTGACGTAACCGGTGGGCTTGAGTTCGGGAGCTTGGGCGTGCGCCGCTAGACCGACGAGCAGCAAAAGCGCGAGGAGAAAAACGCAGGACTTGGAAGACCCGCGCGAGAGGAACGATATCAAGCCTTCAGAATAGCATCGGTTCCGAGGTGTTCCAGGCGTGAGGCCTTGACCGCGATCCGTCCGTAAGGCAGTGGGACTGTGTGTCGTCACGCCCTGATGACTCGGCGGGTGGAACTGGAAGAGAGCGGATGTGTGTGCGCTTGGCTCACCTGCCGGGTGTTGAGGGTGTGCGGACTCGTTGGTTATGCGTGTTGATCCGCCGACCCTGCGAGGGTCGAACAATCATAGCCCATGGATTCATCCACGGGTTCCGATGCATCAGCTTGTTTCGCCCCGAGGCTGCTCCTTTGTTGCGCGGGGTCGTTGACCGCGCGCAACAAAGGAGCAGCCTCGGGGCGGGCGGAGGGCGCTGTGGACCGACCCCCATGGATGAATCCATGGGCTAGGATTGTGACGCCCTTGCGGGCTTGAGCCTGTGGTTGGACGCGTCCGTTCGCGCCAAGACGCAACCGCGGATTCCCATCCGCGGCCGCAACCAGCACTCCTGCTTCGGTGGCCGCTTCACAAACCCGCCTCAATACTGCACGTGAAGTTCGACATGCTTCACCACCAGCACCGGCCTAACGCGCCGATTCCGTTCGAGTAGAACCGTCTGAACCTCGTGCTTGCCCGAACCGACGCTTTGTTTGGCAAGCGGCCAAACCAGCCAACTCGATTCGCCGTAGTCAGCCGGATCGTCTTGTCGTTCAAGCGTGGCGCTGCGGACTGCCGGCCGGCCGAGTTCCTTTCCATCGAACGTAACCCGCACCTTGTCGAGCGCCGTGTAGTGGTCGATCTCGATGTGGAGTTCCACGCTCCTAGCATCGGGGCTCCGGGCATTGGCCACCGACTTATGAACTGGCACGCGGAAGCGGGGACCGTCGCCGGTCAAGGTTTCGTGCAACTCGACGGGCGTTTCCCCGTGGATGCGGTCGTGCAAATCGGCGCCCGCCCAGGGGCCATCGTGCGCGGTAATGTGCCGGTGAAGGTTCGCATAGACTTTGTCGGTTCCGTGTAAAGTCTTGGGCGAACCGATCGTGGTCAACAGCGGCCGGCGCGTGCGCTCGTTGGCGTGCCAGTTGAAGACGTACATGCCGTCGGCGCCGCGGGCCCAGTAACCCTCGGCGATCGCGCGCACCCACGCAGCGTTCCACTCGGCCTGCGGCATCAGGCCCTGATGCTCTCCCCAGAAGCCGCTGTCAAACCCAGGGTAGAAACGGACGTTCGTGCCGCGCAGCAACTCACGGAACTTTTCCACTTCGACGCCCGGATCCGTCAACGCCCCGCCGCCCGCGATGACGACGTCGCACAGGCCTTCCCTGACCCAGACCGGCAGATCGTAGCCGATGCGGCGGCAAGACTCCAGCGTCGTCGCCACGCGAACCGCCAGGTACATAGGGCGTCCGCGCTCTCGCCCGATGCGGTGCGTCAACTCGCGGGCGGCGCGTTGCAAGTCCGTGAGGGTGTAGCGCAAGCGGTACGTGTCGCCGAGCGGCAAGTGATACGCGTGCCGTTGCCAGTCGAGTTCGATGCCGTCCCAGTCGGCCAGGCGGGCGACTTCGCTGATGTGTTGCAGCCTGTGCTCGCGCACTTCCCGGTGCGCGAAGTTCCAACTGGCACCGAACCACTTCGGCGCGTTCCCAGGGCCGAGACACCACTCGGGATGCTCTTTGCGCAGCTGCGTCAGGCCGGGCATTACGGCTGCGGTCATGTCTTCCACCTGTAGCCCGTTGAAGTGATTGTCGTTCATGCGCACCGATGCCCACGGGGAGATGCCCAGTTCGCGACCGCGTTTCGCGAGCGCCGCGTAGGGGTCCTCGCCGCGATCGAGCATCGCTCGAATGCCTTCGTTGTGCCGCATCGAGCGGGCTGAGCTGTAGACGCGGTTTTCGGTGTCGCCGGTCATCTCGAGGTGATCAGACCGCCACTTGGCCTCGTGCTCGCCGATGCACCAGAAATGCGCGTCCACCTGCGTGCCCTTCATGGGCGCGTAGGTTTTCTCGAGGAACTGCTCGAGCGATTGCGGAAACTCCGAATAGTCGTGCGGCGCGCCGTCCCAGTTGTAGATGATGCGATAGGCCGGCACACCACCGCTCTTCGCCGCGACAGGTTTAGAGGCGGACGTTTGTGAGACCGCCGGCAGCGCGGACAGGGTGGCCACGCCGCGCAGCAGATCCCTTCTCGTGGTATCCATGCGTGAATTATCGCTGTTGCGGCCGCCGGTCTCAAGGAGGAGGCGGAGCATGCAGCAGAACGCAGAGATCAAGGGGCTTCGCGTCGCCGTCACGGGCGGGGCGTTCGGCCTGGGACTGGCGCTCGCGCGGCTGCTCTGCAAAAAGGGCGCCCGTGTGACGTTTGTTGCCCGCTTCCCCCCGGGACGTCGAGCGAATCTGCTCAGCGAATCTGCTCGGGGCTTGACTTCGCTCGCGCGTTTCGATAAAAGAGTACTCATAGCAAACATTTTCTGAGCAGTTTGTTTTCTTGAGTCCCGCACAAACAGCTCAATCCAAGTTCCGGTTTCAGCGCTGTCGTGGCGGTTTCGCCGCGCCGGACGCTGGGAGACCGGAACTGGAGGGCAGAGCTTCGAATGCGGGCGAACGTTTCGGCGGCAGATGGAAAACAGCGCGATCCGTGGTTCCTCGGCAGCCTAGCGTCGAAACAAAAGCAGGCTCATCGCACCTCTGTCGGCCTGCTCCTTCCGAGCTATGGACCCTCCCTCGCTGTCGTTCTGATCACCCTGTCGACGGCCACTTTCGCTTGGTGGGCGTCGCGCCGGTCCGCCGACCTCGTTGACGACTCGGGATGGGTATTGTTTGCGGGTCTGGTTGTCGCTGCGCTGGTTACTCTGCTTGTCGTCCACTCCGACCGCACCCGCGCCGAGCTGGCCCGGCAGGCTGCCTCGGCGGCCGGACGGATCGAAGAGGTAGAAGCGAAGTCACGCGTTGAGCGAGAGGGCCTCGAAGCCGCCCTGCGGGATTCGACGGAAAACCACCGGCTTGCCGTCGAAGCTTCCGAAGGCGGTTTCTGGGATTGGGACCTCCGGAAGAACGAGATTCGTTTCTCCGCCCGATGGGAGGGCCTGCTCGGCTTCGCTGAACACGAGTTGGGGTACCGGCCGCTGGAATGGTTCCGTCGCGTTCACCCGGAAGACAGCACGCGGCTTCGTGCTGACCTGCTCAACCACCTGCGTGGCCAAACCTCGGTTTTCGAGTTCGAGCACCGCATGCGTCACCGCGACGGCAGCTACCGTTGGATGCTGAGCCGTGGCATCGCGGTACGCGACGACAAAGGCCGTCCCAAACGCCTGGTCGGTTCTCACACCGACGTCACTCGCTACCGCGAGGCAGAAAAGCGGTTAGTGCAAGCCGCCATGCACGACCCGCTCACCGGCCTGCCCAACCGCACCTACTTTATGGAGCGGTTGGCGGTGTCCGGACGTCACGCGCACAAGCATCCTGACTGCCTGTTCGCCCTGCTGTTTCTTGACGTCGACCGCTTCAAAGTCGTCAACGACAGCCTCGGGCATCTTGTCGGCGACGAATTGCTCGTGTCGATCGGAGAGCGGCTCAAGACCTGCGTCCGCCCCAACGACACGATCGCGAGGCTGGGCGGTGACGAATTCGCCATTCTGCTCGACGATCTCCACGAGGAACTCGAGGCCACGCAGATCGCCGAGGCCATCCAAAGGGAACTGGCCCGGCCGTTCCATGTCGCGGATCGGGAGATCTTCGCCGCGGTGAGCATCGGCGTCACCTTTAACTCCGCGGCGCACCAGCGCGCAGAAGATATCCTGCGAGGCGCTGATGCCGCCATGTCGCGCGCCAAGGAACACGGCAAGGCCGGTTACGCCACGTTCGACCAAGAGATGAAGACGCGCGCCGTCGAGCGGCTGAACCTGGAAAGAGACCTGCGGCGCGGCTTGGACCGTAGCGAGTTCCTGATCTACTACCAGCCGATCTATGACCTGGCGTCGGCGAGGATCACGGGCTGCGAAGCGCTATTGCGCTGGCAACATCCCGAGCGTGGGTTGGTCTTGCCGAACGACTTCATCCCAGTGGCGGAAGAGACCGGCTTGATCATCCCCGTGAGCGAGTGGCTGCTTCACACGGCCTGTGAGCAGACGAAGGCTTGGGAGAAAGACGGCCTCCCGTCGCTACAGCTATCCGTGAACGTCTCGCCGCGGCAGTTCAACCGCCACGACGTATTTGAGGTCGTCAACCGCACTCTCGAGCAGTCGGGTCTCGATCCCAGCCTGTTGCTGCTCGAGCTGACCGAGAGCGCCTTGGTCGAGAACGCGGATACGACCATCACACCCATCGTCGAGTTGTACGCCCGGGGCGTTGAAATTGCGCTGGACGATTTCGGTACGGGTTATTCATCGCTGATCTATCTGCGCCGGTTTCCCATCAGCGTCCTCAAGATCAGCGAATCCTTCACGCGCCAGATCGCAACCAATCCGGGCGACGCGGCGATCGCCACCGGCCTGCTGGCGTTGGCCCACAGTCTTGACCTGAGGGTCGTGGCCGAAGGCGTCGAGACCGAAGAGCAGATGGACTTCCTGCGGCTGAAGAAGTGCGACGCCGTGCAGGGCCACATCATCAGTCCGCCCGTTGCGGCCGCGGACTTCACCACCCTCCTCAGACAGCAAGGCCTGTCGGTGACAGTCTGACCCTCGTCCGCGCAACGAGCGTGGGCCGCGATTGCACGGCAAGTCCTTTTTCGAGCCGCACACGTGCTTCGGCTATAATCACCAGCATGCTTGTGAAGCCGTCGGGCGTGCTGTTGCTGGGCTGGGCTTGGATCGCCTCCGCCCAACCGGCACCGCAACCCATCGAAATCGCGCGCGTCCCCAGCTACTGCGAAGGCATCGTCTTCGATCACGACGGCAACGGCTACATCTCCCACGGACGCCACATTACACAGGTTGTCTTTGCGGGCGATTCGACCATCTCCACCAGTATTTGGGCCGAGACGGGCGCGCCCAACGGACACAAAGTACTGGCCGACGGCACCCACCTGGTCTGTGACGCAGACAGCCACGCCGTGCTTCACCTCGACGCGAACGGAAAAGTGATCGGCAAGGCTTCGTCCGAGTGCGACGGCAAGGCGTTGCGCGGGCCCAATGATCTCACGCTAGACCCCAAGGGCGGCTTCTACTTCACCGATCCCGGCGGTTCGGAGGACAAACCCATCGGTACCGTCCACTATGTCGATCCGCAAGGCGTCACGCATTTGGTCGCAGCCGGCCTCAGCTACCCCAACGGCATCGTGCTCCGCCCGGACGGCAAGACGCTGTTAGTGGGGGAGAGCAAGCACAACCGCATCCTGGCCTACCCTGTGATCAAGCCCGGGAAGGTGGGCCCGATGAAGGTGTTCGCCGATCTTCCGGCAAAGGAAGGCGAGCAGATCGACAATCAACCCGATGGTATCGCGCTCGACGCGGCCGGCAATCTCTACGTAGCTCATTACGGCATGCGGCAGGTACAGGTACTCGATCCGCAAGGTAAGCTCATCCGGCGGCTGCCCGGCGGCAACCTGACAACCAGCAACGTCGCCTTCGCCGGCCCGCGCATGGATCAGCTCTTCGTCACCGGGGCTCTCGGCAAGTCCGACAGTTCGCAGGGAGCTTTGTTCCGGCTCGATCTGGCCGGGGTGCGAGGACTCACGATTCTCCCCGCGAAACGGTAGCGGTCTCGCGCGATTGCCAGGCCTCGCCGTCCAGCTCTTCGCAACATCGGAGCGACTTTCCCGAGCATGATCGACTTCACCACTCTTATTGCGGCGTTGCTCGTCGCCCTCGTGCTGGGCTTTCTCGTCTACTTGTCCACGCAGTTAACCGGGCGGGCTCGCGACACGGAGAACATCGTCCGTAACCTCGACCAGGACCTACGCGACCGTCAGGCCGAGGGCCAGCAGCGGCTGCTCGAGCAGCTTGCCGAATCCAAGCAAGACCAGCAGGGCGCCATCCACGAACTTGACCAGAACCTCAGCAAGCAATTCGGCGAGCTGCGTCAAGGCCTTGAGCAGCGCCACGCTCAGGCCACCGAGACGCTGCAAGGAACCCTGCAAAGCCGCGTCGACCGCGTCCAGGAGCAGGTGGCGAACGCGCTGCAGCGTAGCAGCGAAGAGTTGGGGCGCCGCATGGAAGTACTCACCGAGTCGACCGACAACAAGCTACGCGAGATCAGCGGCCAAGTGGACCGCCGTCTCTCCGAGGGCTTCGAGAAGACCACCGCGACGTTCACCGACGTCGTCAAGCGGCTGGCCTTGATCGACGAAGCGCAGAAGAAGATTACCGAACTATCAACCAACGTTGTCGGCTTGCAGGAAGTATTGGCCGACCGCTCTGCGCGAGGGATATTCGGCGAAGTTCAGTTGAATGCCCTGGTGCGCAACGTGCTCCCCGAGTCGAGCTTCAAGCTGCAGGAGACGTTGTCGAACGGCAATCGGGTAGACTGCCTGCTCCTGCTCCCCGGCCCGACCGGCAACGTCCCGATCGACTCGAAGTTCCCGCTTGAGAACTACCGCCGCAAGACCAACACCGAGCTGCCCGCCGAGGAACGCAAAGCGGCCGAGAGCGCCTTTTCGAAAGACATCCGCAAGCACATCGAAGACATCGCCGAGCGGTACATCCACCCGCCGGAGACCTCGGACGGGGCGATGATGTTCATCCCCGCCGAGGCGGTCTTCGCCGAGATCCACGGAAGCCATCCGGACCTTGTGGAAGAAGCCTACAACAAGCGTGTGTGGATGGCCTCGCCGACAACCTTGATGGCCGTTCTTACCACCGCGCGAGCGGTGATCAAAGACGCCGCCACCCGCGAGCAGGTGCACATCATCCGCGACCACCTCGCTCGGCTCGGCCGAGACTTCGGACGGTTCCAAAGGCGCATGGATAATCTCAAGCGCCACATTGACCAAGCCCAAGAGGATGTCGGCGAGGTGCACACCTCTGCCCAAAAGATCACGAGCCGCTTTGGCAAGATCGAAAGGCTCGATCTCAACGAGGACCTCAATGACGTGGAGGCCCTGCCGCTGTTGGACGCCGCCGAGCGCGAGGCCGACTCGGAGGAGCCTCAATCCTAAGGAGTTCTATGTCACTTGAAACCATGTTTTCACTCGCCGGCAAGAAAGCCCTGATCGCCGGAGCCAGCCGCGGCATTGGCCTCGCCATCGCGAAGTCCACGGCCGCCGCAGGCGCCCACACCGTGTTGGCCGCGCGCTCCAAAGACGCCTTGGCCAAAGAGGTCGAGGCGATCCGGCAGGCCGGGCATCAAGCCGAAGCGCTTGAACTCGACGTCACCTCCACGGAGTCGATTGACGCCGCCGCCGGCGCCCACATGGATATCGACATCCTCGTCAACGTGGCCGGCACCAACATCCGCAAGCCCTTCGAGCAGTACACACAGGACGAGTACGACTACCTGATGCAGACAAACCTGCACGGTTTGGTGCGGCTGACGCAAAAGGTTGGCGCGGTGATGATCGAGCGCGGCAAGGGCGGCAAGGTGGTCCACATCGGCAGCCTCATGTCGCTGCTCGGATTGCCATACCTGTCGGTCTACGCGATGACGAAGAGCGCCCTGGCCGGTCTAACGCGTGCCCTGGCAGCCGAGTGGGGGAAGTTCGACATCCAGGTCAACTGCATCGCGCCCGGATTCATTCTCACCGACCTGAACCGGCACATGTGGGAGCCGCCCGAGATGGCCGCGTGGTTGAAGGGCGCCCAACCGAACCCGCGTCTCGGCACGCCCGACGATATCGCAGGTCTCTCGGTGTTTCTGTCGAGCCCCGCGGCCAGCTACATCACCGGCCAGGTGATCGCCTCCGACGGCGGGTACACAACGACTGCCAACTGGCCGTATGGCCCGTAGCTGTTTGTAGCGAGCGGAGCTGCCGCTATTCGATCGTAGCGGCGGAGTGCCCCGCGCCCTTGCGTCTGAAGGCGCCCTTGGTCCAATGCAGGACTACGCCCGCGATGAAGGAAATCCCGCAGTAGTAGTAGAGCAGGTGGAACGGAATCGCCGTGAAAGCAAACTGCGCGTCGTGCGTGTGAGCGAGAAACGCGTAGAAACGCACGTTGAGCGCCATGACGAGCAACACGAGGATGATTGGAGGCAGGACCAGCAGCTCACGCGGCCAATGACCCAGCAAGTAGATCGCGCACGACAGCGTGCCCACGCCCATCACGGCCGAAAGCAGCCTCGCCAGTCCACTATCGTCAAGTGACCGCAGGAACCGGTGTTGCACGAAAAGGATCGCAAGCCCTACCAGCAGCGGTGGTAAAAGAGATGGGAGCCCGGAGCCGAACGCGACCAGCACCGCCATCGCCAAGCCGACCAAGACCTCCATCGCCCGGCGGACCCGCACCTCGGAGATGTTCCAATTGAAAAGCCAGTAGTTAGCGGCAACCAGGTACAGCCCCACGGCCAAGGGGGCGATAACGATGCTGCCGAAGTGAATCGCGAGCGCCACCAACGCAAGTACGAGTAGATGCACCAGCGCGACGTTGGCCCGCTGCATTGCTCGCAGATTCAAGTCCGAATGCATATGGTGGCTACTGAGGATCAACTCGGTCCAGGGTATCCCTCGGTCAAGCACGTCCGTTTTAAGGATGCCCCAAAAGCTCCACTTCTTTAGATGCTTGACGCGGAGCTGTTTGTCGAGGCGAATTCGTCTCGCATCGGCGTGCATGCGGTAGCCCAACTCGATGTCTTCGATGGACGGACGTTTGTACTTCTCGCTGAAGCCGACGTAGTCGGCGAGCACCGAGCGTCGGATAGCGCCACAGCCGCTCCAGAAAGTGAACGCCTCTTCGTTGGCTTCCTGATGGACGAAGTGGTGGAACAGATTACGGTACTGCGAGAGGAAGTCCGGCTCGTCCGGCTCGTCGTCGTAGGAGCCGATCAGGGCGTCGAGGTCGGCTTCCCGCTCAAAACACTCGGCGACACGCGCCACAGAATCGGGGCCGACGCAAACGTCAGCGTCAACGAAATAGAGGATGTCGCCGGCCGCTTCGCTGATGGCCCGGTTGCGCGCAGCCGCGGGACCGCGATTGACGACTCCCCGAATGACCTTGCAGCCACGCCGCTCGGCGACCTCGGCGGAGTTGTCCGTCGAGCCGTCGTCGACGACGATGCACTCGAAGTCCCGGAAGGTCGAGTTTTGGAGACTCTCCAGGCAGCGGTCGAGGTGCGTAGCGGAGTTGTGCACCGGGACGATGACCGTGATGGCGGGCTGGGGTTTTGCTGCGGGTGTCAACAACTTAGTCTATGACCGTACGACCGTCTTTTCAATCTTCGCGAGGCGTCCAGCGGGGGCCGTAGAGCCGCGACGTTCGACCGCTACCAGAAGCCGTGCCGGAGATTCCTTCAGCGTGCCGGCGGCCCGAGCCGGACTTGTTCTAACACATCCAGGATTCGATCCGTTGCCTTGCCGTCCCACAGGGCCGGCGCCGGGCCGGGAGAAGAGGGCTCGGCGAGCACCGCGTTCACGGCCGGAGGGATGTCCCCGTAGTTCGTGCCGATCAGGCGATTGGTACCTTCTGAGATCGTAATGGGCCGCTCGGTGTTGTCGCGCACAGTGAGACACGGCACGCCGAGCACGGTCGTCTCTTCTTGAATGCCACCGGAGTCGGTAACCACCACGCGCGCTTGGCTCTGCAGGTGGAGGAAGTCCAAGTAGCCCAGTGGCGGGCAAACCGTCAGCCCAGTGGTGTCGATCGCCGCGTGCTCGATCACCTTCTTCGTCCGCGGATGTACGGGAAACACGACCGGCAAGCGCGTGGCGACCTCCCGGAGGGCGTGCACCAGCGATTTCAATCGCGCCGTGTCATCGACGTTCGAAGGCCGATGCAACGTGGCGACGACATAGTGAGGGTGGGCGTAGTGATGCGGCTTCAGGCCGAGCCGCTGTTGGACGTCCGAGTTGGCCGCCCTCTCGCGAAACCGCAGCAGTGTGTCGATCATCACATTCCCCACGAGAAAAACCCGTTCCTCGGGTACGCCCTCGGCTCGCAGGTTCTCGACGCCCGAGGGTTCACTGACAAACAGATAGTCAGAGAGAACGTCGGTGACCACGCGATTCACTTCTTCGGGCATCGAACGGTCGAAGCT
>JAKZVK010000194.1:0-8490 GCA_047516085.1 Bryobacterales bacterium | reverse complement strand
CGAAGCGCTCTTGAAACTCCCCAGCGTGCGCGAATAGTCCTCCAGAGCCCGGATACTAGACCTTGGGGCTTCGGGAGTCAAGTGCATACCCCAGAACCCCCATTGTACGGGCCTTTCACGACATCGACTCCAAAGACCCGCACCCCTCAATTTCTAACCAGTTGATTCTATTCGATTTATAGCCGGACAGTAGTGAGCCCGGGTATAGACATGGAGGAAGCACGAGTGCTGGGATTCTCCGGTTGCAACGCGGTCTCCTCGAACGTCATGGTCCCTGAGGCCGTGGCAATCGTGGCGGACGGCATGGACGCGGTCGTGCCACTGGCGATGCTTGGCGGAGATGATGGCTTGCTCAACTTCAAGGTGACGATCTCCGAGCAGGTCGGTACCACGGGTAACGAAGGTATTCTCGACACCATGCCGGATAGCGGGCTGCCGGCGGGTATGTCCACGCTCAACGGCGCGCCTCTTGGGGCGAAGGGCGGGCCGATCGTGAACGAGAGCCCGGCCAAGATCGGTGGCATCATCACGCTCTGGGCCAATGGCCTCGGGCCCCTCACCGGCATGGTGCCGAGCGGCGGCATCCCGGAACCCGGAGCGCCCATTCTGTTTGCTGCTAAGACGGTCAGGGTCTTCATCGGAGGGATCGAAGCGCAGGTCTTGGGCGCCTTTTTGCAGTCCCAGTTTTTGGCGCTGAATCAAATCAACGCCATCGTGCCCGAGGGCATCGAGCCAGTCGACGCCGTTCCGATCGTCATTGAAGTGGACTGCGGGGACGGCAACGTCTTTCGTAGCCGCGACGACGTGACGATCGCCATCGCGCCGGCGGATGACTAGCCTCTGACTAGCCTGCATTTCTAACCCTCGATCGGAGTTCAAGGATGAAACGTACCCGAATGTGGGCGCTGGCGGTTTGCCTGTGCCTTCCGCTGCAACTGTCGGCGGGGGTCCCACTGGGCACTGTTACCGACCCGGCCGACGATGCGGAACCCAGCCCGAACGATGACCCTGATCCAGACTTGATATCAGCGAGTGTCACCAGCGATGGGACCGACTTGCACCTTTCGGTGCGTTTCAAGCCCGGAACGTTCGATCAGGCGCTCACGCTGGCCCTCTTCTCGCTCGACACCGACCAGGATCCAAGCACGGGGAATCCCGGAACCAGCTCTAATTGTGTAACGGACTGCGACCTTATTGGAACGGAGTTCGGGATCGACATAGGAGGGAGTCTAGGAACGGAGGCACGCGTTCTACGGTTCGTTCCTGGCTCCGGCTTCTTCGTCGACGCGGGCGTGGGTACGGTAACGTTCGAGGCGGATGGGATGGACGCTGTCGTACCACTGGCGCTGCTCGGCAACGACGATGGCCTGCTCAACTACAAAGTCGTGATCCTAGAGGAGATCAGCGGCGCCGGCGGCACCTCCAGCGAGCTCGATAGGATGCCTGATGGTGGGCTGCCGGCGGCCATGTCCGCGCTCGACGGCACGGCGGGCCCACCTACCGGCGCCGTCACCGACCCGGATAACGATGCGGCCCCCAGCCCAAACGATGACCCTGACCCCGACGCGGTTTCGGCGAGTGTCACCAGCGATGGGACCGACTTGCACCTTTCGGTGCGTTTCAAGCCCGGTACGTTCGATCAGGCGCTCACCATAGGCACTTTCTCGCTCGACGTGGACCAAGATCCGAGCACGGGGAATCCCGGGACGACCTCCAATTGTGTAACGGACTGCGACCTTATTGGAAGGGAGTTCGTGGTCGATATAGGAGCGAACCTAGGAACGGAGGCACGCGTTCTACGGTTCGTTCCTGGCTCCGGCTTCTTCGTCGACGCGGGCGTGGGTACGGTAACGTTCGAGGCGGATGGCATGGACGCCGTCGTGCCGCTGGCGCTGCTTGGCGACGACGATGGCCGGCTTAACTTCAAAGTGAGGATCTTAGAGCAGATCAGCGGTACCGGTTCCTCCGGCACCCTCGACACGATCCCCGATGTCGGGCTGCCGGCCGCTATGTCCGCGCTCCATGGACCTGCGGGTGCGCTCACCATCACCGGAATTTTCAACGCCGCGACCTCCGTCCCGGAAGGCCAACCGGGCCATGCCGCTTCGCCGGGCTCGGCGGTGGCGGTCTTCGGCGAGGGTTTCGCCTCGCATCTCGCTAGCCCCTCGCCCGTTCCCCTCTCCTCCCAGCAGATCCCCCTCGACACCAACTTGGGCGACCTGACCGCGACTGTCGATGGCATGCCGTTGGCTCTCTTCGGCGTCTTTCGGGGTGAGGACTCAGGCGCCGGCTTCGATCAGTTGAACGGGCAACTCCCTTGGGAACTCCTGGCCGGGCCGAAGGGAACGACGGCGACGCTAGTCATTACGAGCAACGGCGTTTCCAGCGAGCCTCGGGAAATCTCATTGGCCCCCGCGTCCCCAGGCATCTATTCGTGGGAGTTCGGCCCTGGCCCCGGCATCGTCACGAATTTCATAGCGGACGATCCGGGCCGGGTGGAGTTCGCCCAGCGTCCCGGCACGTTTTGTACCTCCTTCAACCTGGCCCCTGACCTCTGCGCCGGTGAGCTGCCACCTGGCAGTGTCCTCGACCCAGACAACGATGCGAGTCCCAGCCCGAACGAGGACCCGGATCCCGATCTGGTTTCCGCGAACGTGACTAGCGACGGGACTGATTTGCACCTTTCTGTCCGTTACAAGGCCGGCACGTTCGATCCGGCGCTGGCCTTCGCTCAGTTCTTGCTCGACACGGACCAGGATCCAAGCACGGGGACTCCGACTACCGGTTGCGCGGCGGACTCCGAGAACGGAGCGGATTACGTAGTCGGCATGGGAGCGTTCTACGGGACGGAGACACGCCTTCTTACGTACCTTGGGACCTGCGACGCGTTCGACTTTGAGCTCGCCGGCACGGTGACCTTCGTAGAAGACGGCATGGACGCAGTTATGCCGTTGGCGGTGCTTGGTGGGGACGATGGCCGGGTTAATTTCAAAGTGACGCTCTCTGAGCTGATCAGCGCCAACCGTTCCACCGGCGTGCTTGACGTGATGCCTGATGCCGGGCTGCCGGCGGGCATGTCTGCGATCGTCGGCGCGCCGCTCCGGGCGAAGGGCACGCCGATCGTTAACGAGAACCCGGCCAAGATCGATGGCATCATAACGCTCTGGGCCAATGGCCTCGGGCCCCTCACCGGTACCGTGCCAAGCGGCGACATCCCGGAACCGGGGGCACCCATTCTATTCGCGGCTAAGACGGTCAGGGTCTTCATCGGCGGGATCGAAGCGCAGGTCTTGGGCGCCTTTTTGCAGTCCCAGTTTGTGGCGCTGAATCAAATCAACGCCATCGTGCCCGCGGGCGTGGAGCCCGGCGACGCTGTTCCGATCGTCATCGAAGTGGACTGTGGAGACGGCAACGTCTTTCGCAGCCGCGACGACGTAACGATCGCCATCGCAGCGGCGGAGTGATTCGTGAATCGTGATTCGTGAATCGTGATTCGTGAACTGTGATTCGTGAACTGTGAGGTGGCGTGCCGGTGGGCGGGTGAAGGGCGGACGCAGGGGTCCACCCCTACAAAATGCAACGTGGCCGTGTTTGCGAAGCGACTACTTAGTCCGAGAACCGGCCCTCATCCAGAGTCAAGCCCAGGCCCGGCTTGTCCGGCAGAACCAGTTGCCCGTCCTCCACCGTCAGCTCTTCGTTGAACAGAGGCAGGGCCCAGGGCATGTGCTCGACCGTGAGACCGTTGGGGACGGCGGCCACGGCGTGCATCAGCACCTCCGGCGCCAGGTGGCTGACCACCGGCAGGTTCCAAGCTTCGGCCATATGCGCGACCTTCATCCATTGCGTCAGGCCGCCGACGCGCATGATGTCGACCATCACGATGTCGACCGAGCGCCGCTCGAGGAACGAGCGGAACGGCGCGACGCCCCACAAGTACTCGCCTGCGGCGATCGGCGTGTCGAGGGCGTCGGCGATGCGGGCCAGGCCGTCGAAGTCTTCGTAGTGGGTGGGGTCTTCGAGCCAGTAGAGGCCGCACGCCTCCATCTCGCGGCCCATGGCGATCGAGCGGTTGACGTCCCAGCCCTGGTTGATGTCAACCATCACATCGATGTCGTCGCCCACGGCGTCACGCAGGGCGTCCATGCGCTCGATCTCTTGCGCGTCGGTCGGCTCGGCGCCCATGCGAAACTTCATGGCGCGAAAGCCCTCCTCGACCAACGCGGCGCCTTTCTCGGCGAGTGCCGCGGCGTCGTAGTGACGCCACAGGTAGCCGCTGGCGTAGGTGGGGACGCGGTCGCGAAAGCCGCCCAGAAGCTTATAGACCGGCTGGTTGAGCGCCTTGCCTTTGAGGTCCCACAGCGCGATGTCGATCGCCGAGATGGCGCGCATCACCAGTCCCGACGGCGCGCCGCGTCCGCCGAGCTCGAGCAGCTTGGAGCCAATCGCTTCCACGCGCATCGGGTCGTCGCCGAGGGTCTGCTCGGCGAGGGCGTCGACGGCTTCCTTGAGCGCCTTGGTCATCAAAGGGCTGGCGAAGCCGGCGTAACCGATGCCCTCGATGCCGTCGTCGGCCTGGAGCTGCAACGTGACGAAGTCGCCCCGGATGGCCGGCGGCGCCTGGTCGAGCGCGCCGACATCGGGCGGCAGGGTGACGACATGAGTTGTGTAACTTTGGATTTTCATTTGCGGCGACCTACAAAAGAACCTGCAAACGTGGTCCCGTGATTATTTCATACCTTCGGTCGGTGGACGGGTGAGTATCCGCGTTGTGCGGCCGCGGGCACGGCATGCCGTGCCCCTACATGGTTGACCGGGGCTCCCGGGTCGGGTGTCTACGCCCCGGTTGCGACCGGGCATCCGATACAATACGGACGACCAAGGAGGCTGTATCGTGCTCAATCGACTGCTCAATCGACGCCGCGCGCTGTTGACGCTTTCAGGCTTGACCTTCAGCCCTCTGCTCCAAGGACAGGCCGCGCCGCGGCTGCCCAACCGACCCACGCGCAAAGGGAGACTCCCGGTCCAGGCGCGCCGCCGCATCGAAGCCGGCGGCGAGCTACGCATCGAGCAGACCGACGCCGCGTGGAACGTCTCGGAAACCGCCATCATCGTCTGTGACATGTGGGACGAGCATTGGTGCCGCTCGGCCTCGCGCCGCGTGGGCGACTTCGCGCCGCGCATGAATGAGGTGGTCAAGGCGGCCCGCGCGCTCGGCGTGCAGATCATCCACGCGCCGAGCAGCACGATGGACTTCTACGCCGGCACGCCCCAGCGCCGCCGCATGATCGAAGCGCCGTACACCGAACCGCCGGTCAAGATCCAGCGCTGGTGTTACCTCGAGCCCGAGAAGGAAGTGCGTCTGCCGATCGATGACTCCGATGGCGGCTGCGACGACCCTGGGGAACCCAAGTCGTACACTGCCTGGAAGCGCCAGCACCCGGCGATCGAGATCGCCGAATACGACGGGGTCAGCGACAACGGCCAGGAGATCTACAACCTGTTCGAGGAGTTGGGGATCAAGAACGTCGTCATGATGGGCGTCCATACCAACATGTGCGTGCTGGGCCGGCCGTTCGGTATCCGGCAGTTGACGAAGCTGGGTAAGAATGTCGTGCTGGCCCGCGATCTGACCGACGCGATGTACGACCCGCGCGACTTCCCCTACGTCAGCCACAAGCGCGGCACCGAGATGGTGGTTGAGCACATCGAGCGCTACTGGTGCCCGACGATCGACAGCGGGGATCTCGTGCAGACTCGCGCGACACCAGTGTTGCGGACCTCTGTGGGTCCATCGTCCGACAATTGAAGCTAAGCGCGCCCAAGCGAAGATTCCACGCTTGCGCCCGGACCCTCGGCCCACAGGACCTTTTCATCCGAGGCGGCTAGGGGCGTTCGTGAAGGCGGCTCTTCGCTTTCAAGTGTACTTCGCCAATGCCCTCCAGGTTCTGCAACGCGGCGCCACTCGCCCGCGCGGATATGAAACCGGCAGCCAGCACACGGACCTTGGAGGCTCCCAGACCATTGAGAGCGTCCGTGATTTCAGCTGCGTCGTGGCCCACCAGCGGCTCGACGAGGACATCGTATTCTTTATCGTGGTCGTACCGCGGCGAACTCTGCGAAGTTTTCTTCACCGGCGCCTCGCCAAGGCGTAAGGAACAGAAGCGACTCTCGCTTCTCTCATCTCAGTTTACTCTAGCTCACACCTGTGCCAACAGCGCCGGAACATCGATCTTTCCGTAGCCGTAGGCTGGGGTCCACTCGCCAGCGCCGGTGTGCGCGTCATGGCGAGCTGCGCTGCGAAAGATCTCCCGAATCTGACTGACTGTCAGTGTCCCTCTTCTCTGTAGCATCAGCGCCACTACGCCGGCCACGGCAGGGGCCGCCATACTGGTTCCCTCGATGGTGAGAAGGCGATCAGCCACAACAGTCCTTTCGTCCAGACCGCTGAGCTGGGAGCCGGCCGCCAAAGCCGCGGTAACGTATTGGCCCGGAGCCGAAATGTCGGGTTTCCATCGCCCGTCGCGGGCCGGGCCAAGACTGCTAAAACGGCTGCTCCGGCCCAAGACGGCGCGGATGTCGTTCGTGGTGCCTGCGTCGCCTGCGAATTGGTTCCGACTCACGTGACTGGCTACCGCCAGCACCCCGTCGCCGGTCGCCGGCAGACCGACGGTGCGGCTGATGTCCACCAATGGGTGCTCCCGAAAACGAGCGAAACCCGAGTTGTGGAACCAGGCGTCGAAGCGGCCGACGACGGCTGTCACGCAACGAACTCGTAGTGCCCAACCGCTCAAGAACTGTGTCGGCACGAATCCGCCGCGAGTTCCCACCAACACCTGAATCTGAACCATGCCATTGGCATTGTTCAGCCGATGTCCGAACTCGATCTCCAGCCGATTCGACGTGTAGCGGTCGGTCGTCCCGTTGGCGGGCATGGGTAATACTTGACCGGAGGGTGTAATCAGGTTGAGGTCGAATTCCTCGGCAGGATCGTACCAGGCCGTCAAGAAGACGAACGGGGATTCGGCCGGGTTCGCTGTCGGCAGCAAGTCGAATGTGACTTGCTCAGATTGAGTGGGAAAAAACTCCGAGCCCAAATGGATCGCATCTTCCCGCTCGTTGCCGGCGGAAGCCACGATGATACGCCCCGGTCCGGTCACGGCCGAATGGAACCGTTCTTCCGCGTCGGTTCCATCATGGGCGCCAAAATGTTGTCCCAAGCTCATGTTGACGACACAAGGCGTCCCGTTCGCCTGATCAAGAATCCATGCGACTGCCTCGTCGGTATTGAGAAAGTCGGTCTTGACCAGCAAGAATCGTGCCCCGGGCGCAACACCTTCCTGGCCGCTGTGAGATGTACCGCCCGCAATACTGCCAACGTGCGTACCATGACCGTTTTCGTCCGAGCCGGGATTGGTGCCATTGGCCCATCCTTGTGCCAGTTGAGCCGTCGTAAACTCCGTGTCGGTCCCCTGGTCAAGCAGACCGTTCACCCGCAGGTTCCCGTTTGCGTCTCGGAAGGCCGGATGTGAGAGGTCAAAGCCCGAATCGACGACACCGATCAAGACACCGTCACCGTCTTCGGGAACGGATCGCGAGCCGCCGCCATCGACAAGAGCGATATCGGGTTGGAGCCTGTCCAGATGGAGCCGGCTCCTTTTCTTTATCTGCACTCTCTTAACGTACGCACTGTTCACAAGGCTTGCCAAGCCCGAGGCGCCGACCCGCGCCGAGACCAGGCCTTCGCTGATTTCCTGAAAGCGGTCATCGGGAGCGAGTTGGGCCCCTTCTCGTAACTCCCGCGGACTCTCGGTCTCGACGAGCAGAGAAACCGGGTCGCTGTCCTGGATGACCTCCGGATCGACGGGCGCGAACCCCGCCGTCTCAACAGCCGTAAGAGGTCTGGCCTTGCTCGCCCGCCGATGCATGAGAGAGGTCAGCGACACCGAGCAGTGGTCTAGAAGTTGTATAGAAGTCTTTTCCACAGTTTCACCTCCAGCGCCACATCGCCACACCGGCGGCCGGCGACTTGCGGCGTATGATATCAAGAGCGAGAACGGGAGGTCAAAAGTGCCAAGCAGTCGACAAATACAGTGCTCCACCGTCGGGGTGCTCGCATCTCGATGGCCCGGAACGGTCTTGAGTCTGATACTGCCCTTTGCGGCGCCGGCGGCCCCCAGCTACGAAGCTCTCCTGATCGACGGCCAGAATAACCACAAGTGGCAAGAGACGACGCCGCTCATCAAGAGCGCGCTCGAGGCGAGCGGGCTCTTCACGGTGGAGGTCGCAACGTCGCCGCCAACGGGCTCGGACCTGAGCGGCTTCAAGCCCGACTTCCTCGCCTACGATGTGGTGGTCTCGAACTACAATGGCGAGCCTTGGGCCGAGGCCACGAAAGCGGCGTTCGAGAAATACGTCCGGGAGGGTGGAGCCTATGTCTCGGTCCACGCGGCCAACAACGCCTTTCCCGAATGGAAAGAGTACAACCGCATG
>JAKZVK010000193.1:0-4028 GCA_047516085.1 Bryobacterales bacterium | reverse complement strand
AGCGTGCCCAGCCCGACCCACCGTCTCATGAGACACCTCCCCACCACTCCCACGCGTACCCGGAGAGCATAGACGATAGGAGCTTCCGATCCAACTGAAAACTGGCTCGTGCCAGGGGTCCCCGCCCGGCTGCGCCAGTGCAGGGTGTGGTGTGTGCAGGGTCCAGCTGATCAATACAAGCGGTAGCAGTCGTCTGGTCATCACTTCGCGTGGTCGCCGTTCGTTAGCCAAAGCCCGTCCTGAAGCCCAAGCCTCGACGGCTCGCCCTGCGGCTATAGGCTACAGGCTTTAGGCGCTCGGTGACGCTATCTTCTCAACTGCTTGCGCTCCAGCAGAAAGCCCACAAGAGTCTCGTGAAACTGCTGACTGCTGCCGCCGAGCCGGAGCACTTCGAGCCCGTGGTCGTGTGCGGCGTGCTCCGCCGTGTCCTGCCATTCGCGGACGCGGCTCCCGAGCTGCTCGAGGTCGGCCGACGAGATGATGCGGGTCCGTCCGGTCTCCACGTCGTAGGCCTCGATACAGTGGATGGCGTGGTTCTTCCCGACTCGCGGGCGCACCGCGATGCACCGGGTGTCGCGGTCGAAGGTGAGCAGCTCGGCGCGGTCCTGGGAGAAGGCGGCCGCCATGGCGAAGGTCGCGACCGCCCGGGCGATGACGCGCGCAATCGGCTCGCCGCGCGCGCCGCATCGCGTCGATCGCGAGACATCGGCGGCGATCACGATCGGGGCGTTGCTCTCCTGGCTCGACATCCCGGATCTCCGACCAGGAGACGAGCGGGTCCTCGGCGTTGGCGCGCGCCAGGTGGTTCATGGAATCGGCACCGTGTCGAGGACCTCCTCGATCACCATGTCGACGCGGATGTTACGGCTGCCGGCGTGCGGCGCGAGCCAGATCCGGTGACCCAGGACATACCGGGCCAGCTCCTGGATGTCCTCGGGGTACACCTCGGCCCGCCGGCCGGCCAGCACCGTCTGGTCGTAGGTGGTCGGGATCTCCGCCAACAGCACCATGTTGGCGAGCGCCTTCTCCCGCTCGTATCCGACCAGCGCCTTGCCGCCCTCGGTAACGATCGCGTCGTGGAAATCGCTTGTGTCCTGAAGATCCGCCTGCATGTTGTCTGTGTGTCGTCGGCCGCCCGTGGCGAAACCCCGATCCTATAGGAAATCCGGCGAAATCAGGCATACCGGGACCGCCGGGTAGTAGTGGGCTAACGGGGTGTTGCTCAGGTACGGGCGAGCTTGTTGATTAGCGCAGCGGTGATCTCGTGGCGCTCATCGCATATTTCCACCAGCTCTCGGCTTGGCACACCGCTACCCGAATAGCTACCGTGCCAGAGGGTTGTCAGAACGCCTTCGCGTTTCACGGCTTCGACGGCCGGCACCATGTCACTGTCGCCGCTCAGGATTACCGCGTTTGTGATCTTGCCCTTGCCGGCCAGCAACGCCATATCGACGCCAATCATGGTGTCCACCCGTTTTTGGATGAAGATGGGCCTGCCGTCTCCGTCTCGTCCTCGGAACGCCAACCGTCCGAGACGAACTTCAAAGCGCGGCAGATGCTTCAATGCCGTCATGAAACGATGCGCCGAGGCGTACCGTCCTCGCTCGTCCGTGGTGGGCGTTCGGCTCTGATAAGGGAGACAGTGGTAGTAGTATGTCCTGAGGACCTCGTCGGGTTCAGCCAATTCAATCGCCAGGCGAGCGAAATCGATTCTCCTGCCCGCCAGGACCTTGTCCAGATAGCCGCCATCGAGGAAAACTGCTGCAGTGCCAGCCATGTTGTCTTGGCGGTCCCTCCGTCCCGAAACAAGAAAAGGGGTCGCCCCGCCACAAAGCGGGCGACCCCTTTAAATACCTCTCCCCCCGTGCCATGATGGAACAGAGGGGTTCATGTCTGCCTGAACAGAAGTACAACTCAACGCACATGTCTTGTCAACTCTTTTGTTAACTTTTTTTGAACGATTCTATCGAGGACAGACACAAGATGCTTTGTTTCAATAACTTACACTCATTCGCTTGTCGTAAGTAGTTCCTGAATTGACCAAATGTGGTCCGCCCAGCCGGCCTCCATAGCTGGCGTCATCCGCAGGGTCTGATGGACTCGACAGAAGTTGTACCACACGAAGAACACGTCCACCATCGCCTTAAGGTTCGTCAGTTTCTTGCTGAACCCGTTGGTCAAGCGGGTGAACCGGCGGAGCTGCATCCGCACGGTCAAGTTGGCCCGCTCGATGTGGCTGGTCGAGATGCGAGAGAGTTTCGGACTGCCGCTGATAAATTTGGGAGTGGTGGACACCACTCTGGCCGACGGCCGGAACCAGTCCGGTCCGTCCGTGCGTGGAGGCGAGTAGTTCTTGATGAGCTGCGCGAAGTCGATGTCCGCGCCGAACCGCTCCTCGATGGCCGGCGGGTAAACCTCGTGGCCGTCGCTCGTGAACTGGAATCGGTGCTGCTCCTTGATGCGGTCCCCCAAGTCCTGGACGAACTCGTACCCGCTCAAGCCGTCGCGGGTGCCGACGTGGTACGCCAAGACCGCCTTCGTCTCGCTGTCGAGCGCGATCCACACATAGGCGTCTCCGTACTCCTGTGGGTCGGTCGGCTTGACCCGTTTCGCCTTCGTGTGGATGAACGTCCAGATTTCGTCGGCCTGGACGTAGCGCGGGGTCACGTCTTGCACGTACCGGTCGAAGATACTCCGGCACTTGTCGGCCACGGTGCCCAGTAGGTCCAGGATCGTGTTCTTGTGCAGCCCTGTGACCCGCGAGACGGCCCGGACGCTCATCCCCTCGGTCAAGAGCGTGAACGCCATCGTTGCCCGGTCCAGGTCCGTTGTGTGGCGTCCGAGCGGGGCCTGACGGGGCTCCGTGAACGTCGCGCTGCAGTCGCGGCAGCGGTAACGCTGATTCTTGCTCTTGGTGAATCCGAACCGTTTGGCGGTTCCGTGCTGGCACTTCAGGCAGGTCATCATCGGCCCCTTGCATCAAAGGGCGGGTAGGGCCGATAATGGAATTGGGTTCGGATCGTGCGGCCCTACACCGCGCGGTTTGAATTGCCCGGCCAGCCGCTATCAACGACTGACCGGGCGCTTTTCTGAAACGGCCCCACCACGAGCCGTCCCGAGCTTCCTAGGGCATCGGGGGACGGCTCTTCGCGTTCTGGTGGCCCCCGCGCCGGTGGGGTCGTGCGTCGAGCGCGAGAGCCGTTACCCTTCTTCTCATGAGTCCTCCTGTCGTACGGTTCTGGCAACTGCGCGGAACGAAGCTGTTACGCTGTAGTCTGCGCCGCGCTTGTCACCGACCGTGATTCGTTCTTTCGTGTAGAGGTCGTTCGGATCGGCCCCGGTTTTCTTGGCGTTCTTGTACAGACCCGCGAACACCCCAGCAAGGGCGCGGCCGTCCGTCAAACCCAGCAGTTTGCAGAGCTGATCGTCGGTTTGCCCGTCCGGCGTATCCAGCAGCGCGTCGATCAGCCGCCGCTGGTTCCCTTTGATCAGACGAAAGAACTGCTTCGCTCGGTGCTTGGTCCAGCGTGACCCGGCCGTAGCCAGTTCGTCGGGCGGGTTCGCGGGATTGGCTCTCGCCGGCGGTGTGCTGCCGCCAGCCACGCGAGCAAGTTCTGCCGCCTCGATGGCTGTCTCGCATTGGACCGACACGCCTTCGATCATAACCGTGTAGGGCATCTCGCTTCTCCTTTCCCAAGCGACCGAACCCATCATACAGCCGTATTGTTATCCATGTCAAGCGAAAATAAGCATGATGGATTTGCATGAGGCGTACGCCCCTGCTACGGTGGTCGTGCGGAGGTGGAGTTATGGGGTTCACCGTTGTGTGGGGCGACGTTAAGATCCGATGTCAAACGGCAGTGGAGGTGCTGTCCGTGGTGGGAGAGTTGCGCGGTTCAGATACGGAAGTAGGCCAGCGGCAATCCGGCCGTCGGCGAGCCGGTGTCGACCGCGACGAGCCGGAAGAATCGAGCCCGGGCCCGGTTCCGGGGCATGAGGACCCGGCAACACCCCGTTAGCCCACTACC
>JAKZVK010000192.1:0-6267 GCA_047516085.1 Bryobacterales bacterium | reverse complement strand
CGCAGGGGCGTGTAGGCGATGTGTTGGAACGGCAGGTAGGCGACCACCCTCTGCAAAACCTCCGGGAACATCGTCATCGGAACCAGCAACCCCGACAGCAACTCAAACACAAAATACTTCGCTCGCAGCAGCCCCAGGATCGACTTCATCCGAATGGCGAAGGTGCCCACGATGAAGTTCAGCGCGCCGCTCAGAAAAATCGTCGCCACCAGCGAAACCAAAAACCAACCAAAATGAGCGCCGCTCGCCGGCCCCTGCACCGGAAATACCAGCGAGATCACGATCGCCGCGGGGACGGTCAGCATCACCAGACGAAAACACGACTCACCCAACGCGCGGCCGATCATCATCGTCTGGACGCTGACCGGCTTCAGCAACGTCAGCGCGATCTTGCCCTCGATCACCTCCCACGAGATGTTCTGGTCGATGTTGTTGAAGTAGAGCGACCGAATGATCCAGCCCACCGACACGTAGGTCACCATCTCCTCGAACGTGAAGCCGTTGGCGTAGTCAGGATCGCTCGTATACAGCGCCTTCCAGATGAAGTAGTAGACCGTAACGTTGATCAGATAGGTGACGATGCCGGTGTAGTAGCGCAGCCGGAACGCCATTACGTTGACGAAGCCGATGCGCGAGAACTCGAGGAAATACCCCAGCCGCCGAGGCAAAATAGCCGCCGCCACGCTCATTTGCGTTGCAGCTCCGGGATCTCGCGGCCGGTGTAGATGTGCTTGACGATGTCTTCGATCGACTCCTCTTCGATGAAGATGTCGCGCACCTCGGCTGCTTCGACGACCCGGCGGATCACGTCGCCCGAGGTGTACTCCTCGCGGTCAAACGAAAGCCGGTACGTCAGCTCGTCCACCCGTTCGCTTGCCACTCTCGGCAGATGCAGCCCTTCGACGGCGCTAGCCTGCTCGCGGTCCTTCAACTCGAACTTGATCTGCGTCTGCCGCCAGAGCCTGCCCTTCAGCTCATCGAGCGGCCCGTCGAAGAGGATGTGACCTTGATCGATGATCATCAGCCGGCGGCATAGCTCTTCGATGTCGGTGAGGTCGTGGGTGGTGAGCAGCACGGTTGTGCCAAAGTTGCGGTTGACTTCCTTCAGAAACAGGCGGATGCTTTCCTTCGCCAGCAGGTCGAGCCCGATCGTCGGCTCATCGAGGAACAGCAGCGGCGGGTTGTGGAGTAGCGCCGCGACCATATCGCAACGCATGCGCTCGCCGAGACTGAGCTTGCGCACCGGCTGGTGGAGATAGCGGCCGATTTCCAGAATCTCGTCGAAGCGCGCCATGCGGGCCTTGTAATCCGCATCGCTCACGTCATAGATCTGCTTGAGCAACCGCAGCGACTCGACGACAGCAATATCCCACCACAGTTGCGTCCGCTGGCCGAACACCGCGCCGATCGTGCGCGTATAGGCCATGCGGTCGCGGTACGGGACATAGCCGTTGGCCTCGACCGTGCCCTCGGTCGGCACGAGGATGCCGGTGAGCATCTTAACCGAAGTGGATTTGCCCGCGCCGTTCGGACCGATATAGCCCACCATCTCGCCCGGCGCGAGGGTAAACGACACCTCATCGACCGCGCGCACGGTCGTATACTCACGCACGAACAGGTCCTGGATCGCCCCCCAGAGCCCTTCTTTGCGCTTGAATGTCCGGAATTGTTTGACGAGGCCGGTTGCCTCAACGCGCCCCAGCATCGGCGAATCATTCTAGCACGCGGGTCTAGGGTTGGCTGCGGCCTTTTGCAGTCCGGAGATGGGGAGGGTACAATCTGGTCTGCGCTTCGGCACTTGGAAAGTTGAAGACCTGGCGCGGTGAGGGTTCTTTGGATGCTAGTTGGATACGTTAGCGACGAACGCTACTTGGCTCTGCCCGATGTTCTGTTCGAGATTCAAAATGGATCGAAGTCCGTGGAAGCGCGCTCCCGCGCGACGGGCGCCGTGTATGCCGACATCGAGCCCGGCACTTACAAGATCACGCTTTACAAGGACGGCTACGGCGCCAAGAGCGTCAGCGCCGACGTCAAGCCGGACAACCCTTACTCCTTCCGAATGCTGTCGAACAAGATCGTCGGCTACACCTGGCCCAAGTGGGTGCGTTCGGGCGAGCGAACGGAGTACCGCGTCCACGCCGTCGAGCCCTACCGCTTGGACCTTTACCGTTACGGCTGGACCAAGGAGCACATCAAGACCGTCGGGTGGTTCGATGAGCACGGGCCGAAGGCCACCATGCAGATCACGCCCGACGGCGACTACACGCAAACCGGCGTCGAGTTCAACAAGCGCGGCTACCGCAACAACCCGCACCATACGCAGTTTGTCGAGGGCCCCGAACGCTCGGGGCTCTACTACTTCCATGCCAAGGGCGAGTCCGGTGATTTCTTCTCGTTCCCGTGGATCGTCGCGCCGGCCAAGCCCCAAGCCGACATCGCCGTACTCGCCTCGAACATCAACTGGAACTGCTACAACAACTTCGGCGGCCGCAGCAACTACATCCACCCGATCGAGATGCCTCCCACGCCGACCGTCAACGCTCGGCTCGACCTCGACCGTTACACCTCCGACGAGCACATGCAGTTCAGCGCCGACGATTACCTTCCGCTCTCGTTCGATCGCCCTGAGTGGATTAACCACATCGAAGAGGGAACTGAGATCACCGACCCGGTGGTCGGCCGTTCGGCTTGCCACGTGGCCCCGGCTGAGTGGCGGCTGTTCGGATGGCTCGAACGCGAGGGCTTCGCCTACGATCTCTACGCCGAGACGCAGTTCCACTTCGGGACACTGAACCTGGACGACTACAAGCTGCTGATCATCAGCACCCATCCTGAGTACTGGTCGAAGGAGATGTACTTTGGCCTCAAGGAATGGGTCTTCGAGCGCGGCGGCAAGCTGATGTACCTGGGCGGGAACGGGCTCAACGGTCCCGTCGAGTTTCTGGATGAATCGACCATTACCGTGCGCAACGGCCACTACGAAGGCATCTCGGCGCATCTCAGGGACTACGGCAAGGAAAGCCGCATGCACAGCCTGTACGAGTCCGAAGCGAACCTGTTGGGTGTCGTGTGTACCGATTCGGGCATCATGACCGGAGCACCCTACAAGGCCATCGACACGTCACACTGGATCTTCGAAGGGACGGGTTTGAAGGACGGCGATATCTTCGGCGAGAAGTGCCTTCACATGCGCTGCGCGGGGGGAGCCTCGGGACACGAGACCGACAAGATGTCACCCAGTTCGCCCAAAGGAACCAAGCTGCTCGCCAAAGGATTGAACCCCGACGACGGCGGCGCCGAGATCGTTCATCACGAAACGGCGAGTGGCGGCCAGGTATACTCGGTTGGCTCGATCAACTATCCGTCGTCGCTACCGGTGGACGACAACATCTCGAAGATCACCCGCAACGTGATCGAGCGTTTTCTTGGGTAGGCCCACCGTGTTCGTGTCGACTCCATACTGATGGCAAACGATCCGACTGAAGGGGCGCGGCCCGCTACGCCCGCCTCCGCCGCCCGACCGACCTCGATCCGCTACCTCGTCGTTCTGCTCATCGCGCTCTGCTCGTCGAGTGCCTACCTCACCCGTTACTGCATTTCGGTCGCGAACACGACGATCGAAGCTGACCTGTCACTGACGCCCGAGCAGATGGGCTGGATTCTGGCGATGTTCAACGCCGGGTACTTTTTCTTCCAAGTGCCTGGCGGCGCCCTCGGCACTCGGTTCGGAACGCGGGTCTCCCTACCGTTGCTCAGCACGCTGTGGTCGATCTTCACCGTGTGGACGTCGCTCGTTTCGACCTACATTCCCCTGATGGCGTCGCGCATCGCTTTCGGTGCGGCCCAGGCCGGCTTGGTGCCCAACTCGGCGAAGGGCGTCAGCGACTGGCTGCCGATCGAGCGCAAGGGCTTCGGCAGCGCCTCGATCGGCGCGGCGATGTCGGTGGGCGGCGCGGTCACGATGGGGATGACAGGGCTCCTGCTCGAGCGTTTCGACTGGCGCACTCTGTTTCAGCTCTACTCGCTGGTCGGGATCGTTTGGGCGGGCGGCTATTATTTGATTGCCCGGTCAAGGCCCGGCGAACATCCACGGGTCAATAAGGCCGAGCTCGACTTGATCGAGGGGCGGATCGCAAGCGAGGCCGCAGGCGAGGAAACGAGTCCCGAAGAAACGTCGCCCAAGGCCCGCGGGCTGACCCGCGTAGTGGTCGTTCGCCTGGCCCGATCGCGCAACATGTGGTTCATTTGCGGACAGGCCGCTTTTCGCGCGGCCGGATATGGCCTGTTCGTGACCTGGTTTCCCGCCTTTCTCGAAAAGGGCTACGGCGTCACCCGGGAAGCTGCCGGGATGAAGACCATGGCCCCCTTGTTCGGGGTCATCGTCGGAACGATGCTGGGCGGCTTTCTCGTCGACGCGCTATTGAAGCGGACGCGGAGCAAGAAGATCAGCCGCAGCGGCGTCGCTCTGACGGCGCTGGCGCTGTGCGGCTGCTTCACCTTTTCAGCCTCATTGACAGCCTCGCCGAATCAGTTGGTGGCAGCAGTCGCGATCGGCGCGATCTTCTCCGGGCTGGGCAACCCCGCTGCCTGGGCCGCCACAATGGACGTCGCCGGCGACTACACGGCCGAGGTCATGGGCGTCATGAACATGGCGGGCACCGTTGGCGCTTTCTTTACTCCGGCGATCCTCGGTTACATGATCGGCGACATCGAACGCTCCGGTGGCGACTGGAACCAGGTGATCTACTTGATCGCGGGCATCTACTTCGCCGGTTCGGCGTGTTGGCTGTGGATCGATCCAAACATCTCAGCCACTGAGAAACCGGCTGGATAAGAAACCGAGTCCGAAACGTAGTGACGGGTGCGCTCCTGCAAAGCCATCGGCGGCCCCTGACCCCTCATCTCTGCTCCGGTCTCGTTCCCACTTGGATCAGCTACACTAGTCTCGGTTTCCTTGCCACGTGATGAGAGATTTGGGCTCTAGAGGCCCTCGAGTCGCCTGAGAGTCCGTGCCGGACCGCTCCCTTACGGTCACGGCTCGGTTGCTTCACCAACTCCATGAAAATTACGCGCATTGAGCCGATCCCCATCTGCGTGCCGCTCAAGGCCGGACTCACCACGAAGACCGCTCACGGCGAGCACATCGACTCCCCCTACATCCTGGTGCGCGTCCACACCGACGACGACTTGGTCGGACTCGGCGAGGGCACCGTCGCGCCGCGCTGGAGCGGCGAAACCAGCGCAAGCTGCATTGCCGCGATCGACGAGTTGATCTCCCCCGCGTTGAGCGGTGAAGACCCCACGCGCGTTACGATGCTGCGCCGCAAGATGGACCGCGTCCTCAAGCAGAACCCCTTCACCAAGGCGGCCGTCGAGATGGCGCTGTGGGATCTGGCGGGCAAGGCGGCCGGTGTTCCTCTCTACCAGCTACTCGGCGGCAAAGTGCGCGACGAGGTTCCGATCAAGATGGTTGTGGGCGCGTTCGATGTCGCCAAAGCGCGAAGCTTGGCCGAGCGCTTTCTCGACTGGGGAGTCAAGTGTTTGAAGGTGAAGGTCGGCCTCGACCCGGAAGGTGATCTCGCGCGCGTCAAGGCCGTGCGCGAGGTGGCGGGCCCCGATGTGCCCATCGGTATCGACGCCAACTGCGGTTGGAACGCCGCCCGCGCGCGCCGGATGCTGGCGGCGCTGGACCGCTACGACATCCTTTTCGCTGAGCAGCCTGTAGGGGCCGACGACCCCGCGGCGCTGGCCGACGTCCGCCGCTCGACCACGATCCCCGTGATGGCCGACGAGAGCATCTTCACGCTGGCGGACGCCTATCACCTCACCCATCACCGCGCGGCTGACATCCTGAGCGTGTACCCGGGCAAGCACGGCGGCCTTCAGGCGACCATCGAAATCGCACACGTTGCGCGGGCCGCCGGCATCGTGTGCGCCTTGGGAAGCAATTTGGAACTCGGCATCGCCACTGCGGCGATGGAACACTTGGCCGTCGCCGAGCCGACGATCGACAGCGAGACCTATCCGGCGGATCTGATCGGTCCGCTCTATCACGAGGCCGACATGATCACCGAACCGCTCTCCCTCGGGCCCGTCACGGCGAAGCCGCCCGATGGCCCGGGTCTGGGCGTCGAACTCGACGAGAAGCAACTCGACCGCTTTCGTGCCTGAGCGGTACGGGTCGCAGTTATTGCGGCGCCGGCGCTCTTGGCGCCCACGGTTTCAGTCGTCATGGAAACGCTGACCTTCGTCGCTGTCGCTGTTTTC
>JAKZVK010000191.1:0-5154 GCA_047516085.1 Bryobacterales bacterium | reverse complement strand
GAGTTGACGTACGGTCTCGAGCGGCTTACCGCCTTCCTGCAGAGTGTCGACAGCGTCTACGACATTCAGTGGAACGAGACCTGGACCTACCGTGACGTGCGCTTCCTCGATGAACAGCAGTATTCGGTCTACAACTTCGAGAAGGCCGATGTCGAGTTCGTGCGCGCGGAACTGGATTTGCACGAGGCGGAGTGCCGGCGGTTGCTCGACGAGTTCGAAGCGTCGGAAGACAAGCTCGGGAGATCGCGTTTCCCGCTTTTGCCCGCCTACGACCAGGTGCTGAAGTGTTCGAACCTGTTCAACACGCTCGACGCGCGCGGGGCGATCAGCGTGGCCGAGCGCGCCGCCATGATTCAGCGTGTCCGTAAGCTGGCCGTGGGCGTGGCGCAGGCTTGGCTCGAGCAGCAGGAGGTCGTTGCCTGATGGCCGAGTTTCTGCTGGAAGTCGGAACGGAAGAGATTCCTGACTGGATGATCGAGCCCGCTTGCGGTCATCTCGAGCGCAACTTTATGCAGGCGCTGGAGGAGGCGGACCTGCACGAAGATGTGACGTGCGAGGTCCAGGCCACGCCGCGGCGGCTGGTTCTAGTGGCGAGCAACCTCGCCGAGCGCCAGGCCGACAAGACCGAGCGGCTGACCGGTCCCCCCAAGAAGATCGCCTTCGACGACAAGGGAGAGCCGACGAAGGCCGGCCTCGGGTTCGCCAAGCGCGCCGGGCTGGCCATCGAGGACATCGACGTAGGAGACGACGGGCGGTTGTTTGTCGAGAAGCACGTGGACGGGCGCACGACGGTGGAGATTCTTGGCGAGGCGCTGGCCGATGTGATCCTCGGTGTCCACTTCCCGAAGACGATGTATTGGACCGGCAAGACGGGGCCGCGGTTCATCCGGCCGATTCGCTGCCTGGTCGCGCTGCTCGATGGCAAAGTCGTGCCGTTTGAGATTGCGGGTGTGGCGTCGGGCTACCGGACGTTCGGGCACCGGCGCCTGGGCACGGGCGACCTCGACGTCAGCGGCTGGACTGACTACCAAGAGAAGCTTCGCGAGAACTACGTCCTGCTATCGGCCGATGAGCGGCGCGAGAAGATCGAGCAGGGTATCGCGGGCCTGCTAACGGGTGGGCTACAGGTGCGACGCAATGCTCGGTTGCTTGAAACGCTGGTCTACATGACCGAGTTTCCAACACCTATTCTCGGCGGCTTCGAAGAGGAGTACCTCGACCTGCCCGAGGAAGTGCTCGAGACAGTGATGCAGCATCACCAGCGCTACTTCGCGGTCGAAGACGGCGCCGGCAAGCTGCAGCCGTGCTTTATCGCCGTCACGAATATCGACGGCGATCCCGACGGCATCATTCGCCAAGGGCATGAGCGGGTGCTGCGAGCCCGGTTCAACGACGCCCGCTTCTTCTGGGGGGCGGACCAGAAACAGCCGTTGGCCGAGCGCGTGGCCGATCTGAAGGGCGTTGTATTCCACGCCAAGCTCGGTACCTACTTTGACAAGGCCGAGCGCAACCAGAAGCTTGCCGGGCAGATCGCCGAGGTGGTCGGCCTCGACGACGAACAGGTGACCCAGGCGAAGCGCGCCGCCGAGCTGGCCAAGTGCGACTTGACGACCGAGATGGTTGGCGAGTTCCCCGAGCTGCAAGGCGTGATTGGCGGGTTGTACGCCGCCCATCAGGGGGAGCCGCAGGAAGTCGCCGACGCCGTATATGACCACTACTGTCCGGCGGGCGCCGACAACGCAATTTCGCGTTCGCGGGTGGGCCTGGCTGTGGCGCTCGCCGACAAGTTGGACACTTTGGGTGGATTCTTCCGAGTCGGGATAATCCCCAGTGGGTCGAGGGATCCCTTCGCGCTGCGTCGTGCGGCGTATGGGATCATCCGCATCCTGATTGAAGGCGAACTGCACCTTTCGCTCGATGCGTTGGTGGAGTGGGCGAAGCCGGGCGAATCGCGCCAAGCGCTGGCGGAGTTTTTTCTCGACCGCTTGCGGTACTACCTGCGCGACGTTCGCGGCTATCGCTACGACGAGGTCAACGCGGTGCTGGCGGCGTCGGCTGACGTGCCGCTTGACGCCGCGGCGCGCGCCGAAGCCATCGCAAAGGTGCGTCCCACCCCGGACTTCGAGCCGCTGGCGGTGAGCTTCAAACGCATCAAGAACATCCTGCGGCAAGCCGGTGGTGTCGAGAGCTTCACCGCGCAAACGCTTGACGCGAAGCTGCTCGAGGACGGCGCGGAAGCCGACCTGCACGCGGCTTTCGAGAAGCTGCGGCCGGCCGTCGCCACGCACAAGCAGAACGGCGAGTATGCCGAGGCCCTCACGGCCATTGCCTCGTTGCGGCCGGCGGTCGATCGCTACTTCGACGATGTACTCGTCATGGCCAAAGACGAGACGGTCAAACAGAACCACCTCACGTTGCTGGCTCACCTGCTGGACGAGTTTTCCACCATAGCCGACTTCGCGGAGATCGTCTCCGCTTGAGGGCTGCTCAACACTCACATACCGAAACATCTGCAATCGAATCAGGGGGAGAATCATTTCATGGCGAAACACATCTACGCCTTCGGCGGAGGCACGGCCGAAGGCGAGGGAACGATGCGAGACACGCTGGGCGGCAAGGGGGCTGGCTTAGCCGAGATGAGCAAGGCGGGCGTGCCGGTGCCTCCGGGCTTCACGATTGCCACTGATGTTTGCAATCTCTATTTCGAGAACGGGAACAAGGTGCCTCGCCGCATCGGCCAGGAAATGGCCGAGCAGCTCAGTAAACTCGAGCAGGCCGCGGGGCAGAAGCTCGGGGACGCCTCTAATCCTCTGCTGTTGAGCGTGCGTTCGGGCGCGAAGTTCTCCATGCCGGGCATGATGGATACCATCCTAAACCTGGGCCTCAACGACAAGACCACCGAGGTACTCGCCAAGAAATCCGGCAACCCACGATTCGCCTACGACTGCTATCGGCGCTTCATTCAGATGTTCAGCAGTGTCGTACTCGACCTCGACAAGGACGACTTCGAACACATTCTGGAAAAGGTCAAGCAAAGGAAGAAGGCCAAGCTCGACACCGATCTTACCGCTGACGACCTCAAGGGTATCGCCGAGCAGTTCAAAGCGCTCGTCAAAAAGACGACAAAGCGCGACTTTCCTCAAGGCGCGAAGCAGCAGCTTGAGATGGCCCGCGACGCCGTCTTCCGCTCATGGCACAACCCGCGCGCGAACCACTACCGGCGCATGAATGAGATCTCCGCCGACCTCGGCACCGCCGTCAACGTGCAGGCAATGGTCTTCGGCAACCTTGGCGAAACGTCCGCCACCGGGGTCGGCTTTACGCGCAACCCGGCCACGGGCAAGAAGGAGTTATACGGCGAGTTTCTGACCAACGCGCAGGGCGAGGACGTCGTGGCCGGCATCCGCACGCCGCGGCCCATCGTGGAGTTGAAGGGCCTGATGCGGGACGCCTACGACGAGCTTCGGCAGATCACGAGCAATCTCGAGAACCACTACCGCGACGTTCAGGATTTCGAGTTCACCATCCAGGACCACAAGCTCTACATGCTGCAGACCCGCAACGGCAAACGCACGGGCCCGGCGGCGGTGCGCATCGCGGTCGAGATGGCGGAAGAGGGTTTGATCTCGAAAAAAGAGGCGGTGCTGCGGGTCGACCCGGCGCAGCTTGATCAGTTGCTGCATCCGGTGCTGGACGGGAAGTCGAAGACATCGTTGCAGCGGCTCACCGTCGGCCTTCCAGCCTCCCCGGGCGCCGCGGTCGGACGCATCGTCTTCACCGCCGACGACGCGGTGAAACTCTCCGGCGACGGCCCGGTCGTGCTGGTGCGCGCCGAGACGACGCCCGACGACATCCACGGCATGGAGGTCGCCAAGGGCATTCTCACCGCGCGCGGGGGCATGACCAGCCACGCCGCCGTCGTTGCCCGGGGCATGGGTACGCCCTGTGTCGCCGGCGCCGGGGACCTCCACGTCGATACAAAGGCCAAACGCCTTAAAGCCGGCAAGACGACTCTCAAAGAAGGCGACTGGATCTCGCTCGACGGTTCAACCGGCGACGTTTTCGCCGGTCAGGCGACAACGATCGACCCCGACCCCTCGGGCGGGCACCTGGCGAAGTTCATGACTTGGGTCGACGAGTTCCGTACCATCGGCGTGCGCACGAATGCTGAAGTCCCGCGTGACGCGAAGATGGCGCGACGTTTCGGTGCAGAGGGCATCGGCCTGTGCCGGACCGAGCACATGTTCTTCGAAGGCGAACGCATCGATCACATGCGTGCGATGATTCTCGCCGACAACGAGAAAGACCGCCGGCGCGCCTTGAAGAAGCTGCTCCCAATGCAGCGC
The DNA here is from genome assembly GCA_047516085.1 of Bryobacterales bacterium. Classification (GTDB taxonomy): domain Bacteria; phylum Acidobacteriota; class Terriglobia; order Bryobacterales; family UBA6623; genus JAKZVK01. The sequence goes on along the minus strand of JAKZVK010000191.1, from coordinate 808 downwards.
AAGGACTTCCGCGATCTATTCAAGGTGATGGACGGTTATCCGGTCATCATCCGCACGCTCGACCCGCCGCTGCACGAGTTCCTGCCCAAGCGTGAAGACCTGATGGTCGAGGTGGCCACGATGAAGGCTTCGAACAAACGACGCGGCCTCAAAGACAAGGAAGCACTGCTGGCTCGCGTCGAGCAGTTGCACGAGTTCAATCCCATGCTCGGCCACCGTGGATGCCGCCTGGGCATCACGTTCCCCGAGATCACTGAGATGCAGGCGCAAGCGATCTTCGAGGCCGCCGTGCAGTGCGCCAACAAGGGAATCAAGGTTATCCCCGAGGTGATGATCCCGTTGGTCGGTAACGTCAAGGAACTCGCGAATCAGAAGAAGATCGTCGTCGAGGCGGCGGAGAGGGTCTTCGAGAAGGCCGGCACGAAAGTCGACTACATGGTCGGGACGATGATCGAAGTGCCCCGCGGGGCTCTGACCGCGGACCAGGTCGCCGAGCAGGCTGAATTCTTCAGCTTCGGAACCAACGACCTCACTCAGACAACGTTCGGTTTCTCACGCGACGACTCAGGTGTCTTCATCAAGGACTATCAGGAGAAGCACATCTTCGACGAGGACCCGTTTGCGGTGCTTGACCGCGAGGGCGTTGGCTCGCTGATCAAGATCGCCGTCGAGAAGGGACGGCAAACGCGTCCCGACCTCGAGATCGGCATCTGTGGAGAGCACGGCGGCGACCCGAAGTCAGTGGAGTTCTGCGTGCACGCGGGGCTCGACTACGTCAGCGCGTCACCCTATCGCGTACCGATCGCCA
>JAKZVK010000190.1:0-3212 GCA_047516085.1 Bryobacterales bacterium | reverse complement strand
GGCAGCCACAAGAACCTGGGTGAGATGGCGCCGCGGGGGTTCCTGCAGGTTCTCTCGAACGGACGCTCGATTAACGGCGGCAGCGGGCGGTTGGAACTGGCGAGGCAAATGACGACCGATGCCGTACCGCTCCTTGCGCGGGTGATGGTCAACCGCATCTGGAAGCATCATTTCGGCCAAGGGCTGGTGCGTTCCACTGACAACTTTGGCGAGACGGGCGACCGCCCGAGCCACCCGGAGCTTCTCGACTACCTCGCCGGTCGGTTTCAAAACGGCTGGTCGATCAAAGCCATGCATCGCGCTCTGCTGCTGAGCAGTAGTTACCGTATGTCGAGCCGCGCCTCCGCCCGTGCGATGGAGGCCGATCCGCGCAACACTCTCTTGCATCACATGCCGGCGCGGCGGCTCGAAGGCGAATCGATTCGCGATGCGATGCTAGCCGTCGCCGGGACGCTCGACCGTTCGCTCTACGGTCCCAGCGTAGTCCCCCACATCAGCCGGTATCAAGACGGACGCGGTAAGCCGCCCCACCCGGGTCCGCTCGACGGCCGCGGCCGCCGCAGTGTGTACATCCAAGTGCGCCGCAATTTTTTGACACCGCTGCTGCTGGCGTTCGATTATCCGCTGCCGATATCGAGCCGTGGGCGGCGCACGGTCTCGACCGTCCCTTCACAGGCGCTGATCATGATGAACAACCGGTTCGTGGGTCGGCAGGCCGAGGCGTGGGCTCGACGAGAGATCCGCGGCGAGCCCGGCCGCCGCGCTCGAATTGAGAGCATGTTCCTGCGGGCCTATGGCCGCCCCGTTGAACCGGGCGAGCTTGACGAGGTGGATCTGTTCCTCGACCGTCAGAGCAGCCGCTATGCGGCCTCGAACAATCCTGATGACATCCGCGTCTGGACCGACCTGGCGCACGTCCTCTTCAACAGCACCGAGTTCATCTTCGTACGTTGACGGTAGTGGGCGAAGCGGTTGCGTTCGCGAGCCGCCAGGCAAACACATTCTGAGTGAACTACTTCAACAACTTCCATAAAGCGACCTCGGCTTTCTTCCTAACCCCTTGAATACGCTTTACATGCCATGTTTATAAGGGTTGTATGTCCCTCACGCACGCAAGCGCTGACAACCGCTGACAAGCCCTGGGAACGCAAGGGTACCCCTAAATCAACCCCTAAGTTCTTGACCGATCCGAAACATTCTTGACCGGGAATGTATGATGAGGCTGGCCGCCTAGCGCGACGGCGCGAAAACGGGAACCCTGACCCGCTGGCGGCCAAACCCCACAGGGGCCGCGCAGGGGGCGGGGATGCCGGACAAGGCGAGTGTCGGATTTGACGTTGCGCAGTTCAGAGAAGTAGCCTACCTGGAAGCACAGGATCACATCGGAAATGGCGTGCGGCTTGACATTGGTACAAGAGCGGCCTGCCCTGCGTCAGAACTGTCTCACATCTGGAAAGACGACGCGCTGTGCGATGCCTTCATCGACGAACAGAAACTTGAGGCTTTCGTACTCTCAGACTCCCCCGCAACACGGCAAGCAGTCGGGCAGAGCGGGATTGTCCGACAGGACCCGACCGCAAGCGGGCGGGTGGCCGGCACCTATGAAAAGTTCGAGCAATGGCAATCGCACCTCACCACAAATATGCCCGCGTTCCTCAGAGCGCTTACAAAGGCGATTGACGGGTACAGGGAAGAGACGACGGGGACTCGAAGCCCAGGTTCCGCCTCTCAGACGCTGACTACCGAGCCCAAGTTACGTCCGAACGATCCAGAGAACTTCCTTTCAGATGCGGCTCGGCGAAGAGTACGGGACGCCTTCCTTGAAAACGAAGCGATCAGGCGTCGGGCGCTAGCGAAGGTCGGAACCCACCTTGAGAGTTTGAGTAGTCCTCGACCGAGCCTGTCTGAGTACTGCAAAACCGGATGGGCCCGGCGTCACCTAGAGCAATTTCATATATACTATAGACGGCTTTGGCGAATTTCTTCTGCGTTAGGACGATGGCAAGAGCCTACGGGGATGATTTGCGCCGCCTCTTGATTGAGGCGCATCAACAAAAAGAAGGAAGCCTGCCAGTGTTGGCCAAGCGCTTGCACGTCAGCGTGGGCTGGGCCAAAAAGGTGTCGGCGACGTTTCGGCGCAGCGGCAGTTGGGCGCGGCCGCCGTCGGGCCCGCGCGGCCGCCGCAGCAAGTTCACCGCGGACATCCGCCGGCAGGTGTGCGAGTGGATCGAGGAGCAACCCGACCTGAGCTTGCACGAGCTGCAGTCGCGGCTGCACGGCGAGCTCGGGCTGATGGCGAGCATCGGTCGGCTGTGGAGCCTGTTGCGCGAGCTGGGGCTGGGCGTAAAAAAAAGTCGCTCTACGCCGCCGAGCAAGATACGGAGGCGGTCCGCAAGCGGCGCGAACGGTGGCGCGAGCAAGTGAGCCGGATCGACCCGGAAAGGCTGATTTTCCTGGACGAAAGCGGCATCGCCACGGACATGACCCGCCGCTATGGGCGCGCTCGGCGCGGTCGTCGTGTGAGGGAAGGCGCGCCGGCGGGCCGCTGGCGAACGCTCAGCCTCTTGGGGGCGATTCGCCGTCGCGGATGGGTCGCGGCGATGAGCGTCGAGGCGGCCACTGACGGTGAGATATTTCTCGCCTACCTGGAGCGGGTGTTGGGCCCGCAGTTGCAACCTGGCGACGTCGTGGTGATGGACAATCTGGCGGCCCACAAGGTCGAAGGCGTACGCGAATGCATTGAGGCGCGCGGTGCCGAGTTGCTCTATCTGCCGCCCTACTCGCCCGACTTCAACCCGATCGAGCCGTGCTGGGCTCAACTGAAGCAACGCCTCCGCGCCGCCAAGGCCCGCTCGCTTGCCGCGCTGGAGGAAAGCCTCACCGATGCCCTTGCCGCGGTCACCCCGCAGAACGTCCAAGCCTGCTTCCGTCACTGCGGCTACGGACCATGAAATCCATGAAAATGCTCTAGTGTAGTGCGTCAAGCAGATTGCACCTTATGCAGGGCGGCACGTCCGCGCTTGACTTTCTCGAGGATGTCGGAGGCGGTCGCGGTCCAGATGAAGGGCGTGGGATGCTCGTTGTGCTGGGCGAGGTAGTCGTCAATGGCGGCGACGAGCTCGTCCACGCTGCGAAACACGCCGCGGCGCAGGCGCTTGACGGTGAGATCGCGAAAGAATCGCTCGACCATGTTCAGCCACGACGCCGAGGTC
>JAKZVK010000189.1:0-10586 GCA_047516085.1 Bryobacterales bacterium | reverse complement strand
GGCGGTGAGTTCACCGCCTACGACGGCTACATCTCCGGGACGTACGTCGAGCTAGTCCGTGCGCGCAAGATCGTGCAGGATTGGCGCACGAGCGAATGGCCCGAGGGCTATCCGCCCTCCCGCCTCGAATTCCAGTTTGCGCCGAAAGACGACGGTACCGAGGTCACGATGACTCACTCCCAGGTGCCCGCCGCCCAGGCCGATGCCTACCGTCAAGGTTGGGTCGACTACTACTGGAAGCCACTCGAAGAGTACTTCAGCGGGCGATAGCAGCCTGTAGCGCGGATCTCGGTTTCGAGATCCGCGGCTTTGCCTGCGGTGCGGGAGCCACCTCAGTCCGCCTTCGGATAGTAGCCGGACCGCGAGAAGGTTTTGAGGCCTTTGCCCGTGGCCTCGAGTGCGACCTTGCGGAACTCGCCGGTCGACCGGGTGTTGGAGGACACGTAGGCGGTACTTGATTAGGCTTGCCGGGATCGTCTGGGGCGACGAACAAAGAACCGGCCGCAAGCTGAGATGAACGGCGTCCGCGGAATTCCGGACGGATGTTGTGCCCCTACCGGTCGCGGAACTTTTCGTACCAGTTCTCGACAACGCGGATCCTCGGCTCGGAAACGTCCCCTTCGTCTGTCACTGGTTCAACTAAGACAAAACGATTACCGTCAGGCGTGACGTCGTAATTTCCCGTAAACCCACCCAAGCTCGGAGTTGAGAACAGCGTGCCGGGAACGCCGACCGTGAGCGAGGGTGAGGTGGTGACCGGAACGGCCATCATTGAGTCTCCCTCGACATAAAACAGTTCCTTCCCATCGGCACGCCAGCGGGGCTCAAGGCCCCCCTGGAGAGAGACTTGACGCTTGCTCCCGCTATCGGGAAAAGAGCGAATATAGACCTCGCGTCGGCCCGACTCGTTCGACGTGTAGGCCACGAAGCGCTCATCGGGCGAGAAGACGGCTCTCGTCTCCCTGAACTCCGAGGTCAGGAAGGGCACTTCCTCGTAGCGCCCGTCCGGGGCCTTCCGCAGATAGTAGACTCCACTCGTCGGCCCCTCTCGGTGGAAGAGAAGGATGCTCTCATCGCGAGACCAATCAGTGAGGAACTCCCTGCCATCCGGCGTCAATAGCAGAGGCTCGGCCGCGGCGGAACCGTCGGCGCGCTTCACATAGAGGTCGCGACCGCCGCTGCGCCCGGACGAAAAACCGATGCGACCTCCCGAGGGCGACCAGGTCGGCCAAAGGTCTCTTGCTTCATCGGTCGTTAGGAGTGTCTTGACCGGGCGCTCTACCTCGTGGATCCAGATGTCCCCCGAAGTCCCTTCGTTACCCCACACCGCCACCCGCTTACCATCGGGCGACAGCGCCGGATAGGTGATTTCATCTTGCGGCCGCCCGATTGTGCCTGACTTGTTGCCCTGGCGGTCCCGCCAGACCATTTGCTTCCGGCGCAACGAGGCCGCCCCGTCGAGGTAGACGAGGGTTCCGTCGAGCGAAACGCTGGGCCACAGGGCGTTGTCCTTGATCGGAAACGGATCGCCGGTCGGGCTCATCGCCTCCACGGAGAAGAGCAGGGCCCAGATCCCGGGCGGACCGACGCTGAAGTAGATGACGTGACCACTTTGAGCATAGCGGGGGCGCACGCCGGCGGCCAGCTTCTCCCGCCGCCCTGACACGCGATCCAACGCAAAAATTTGTGGGTTGATTCGTGCGTCGTCGAAGCCCCTCCTCTCCACGTAGAGCAGCTTGTCAAGTCCGTCCGCGGCGGAAAAGAATTGCGGGTCGGCGGCGTAAAGGCCCTCTTGCTGGGGCTTGAGCCAGGGTTGGGGCTCTCCGCCGCTCGCCGGACTTTTAGCTTGGTGTCCTCGGCCTTATAGACGACACCCATGCCGCCTTCACCGAGCTTGTCGGTGATCTTGTAGTGCGAGATGGATTGGCCAATCATAGCCCTGGGCTAGCAACGTGGGGAGCCTGCGCCGGTAACCTGGGAAGCCGGTAACCTGGGAAGATTGTACCGCTGAAAGGTCATTTCTTGGGGGCGAGTGTGTCGGGAATTGCGAAACGGGATCCCGTCCTGTATGCCCACGCTTCGAATCCCCACCCTTGTTTCGTGTGGTCGCAGGCTCAAGCAAGCCGGCAAGCGCATCCAACGTGAACCCTTGCGGCTGCGAGGCTGCGTAAGGCCTGATCTTGACGCTCCACTCCTGTCGCGGATCTGCCGCGGCTCGGTTTGGGTGTCTGTTGCTATCCTGATGAAGACGGCTGAAAGAACGATGAGTGGACGAACCAAGCCAGTACGCGCCCGCGACCTGAAGGCCAAGAAGAAGCGCGGTGAGCGAATCACCATGCTTACCGCCTACGACGCCACGATGGCGCGGTTGCTCGACCGTGCCGGCATCGACGCGCTGTTGGTGGGCGACTCGATGGGCATGGTCATCATGGGCGAAGCGACCACCATCCCGGTGACGCTCGACGCTATGATTCACCACACGCGCGCGGTCACTCGTGGCGCCAAGCGGGCGTTGGTCGTGGCCGACATGCCGTTCATGACCTACCAGGTGAGCGTTGCCGAGGCGCTTCGCAATGCGGGACGGCTGATCCAGGAAGGCGGCGCGGCGGCCGTCAAAATCGAGGGCGGACGCGGAGTCGTCGAGACCACTGCGCGGCTGGTGGAGGTCGGCATTCCCGTGATGGGCCATCTGGGGCTGACGCCTCAGTCGGTGCATCAACAGGGGTTCCGTCCGCAGGCGCGGCACCCCGAGGACGCTGAAGAGTTGCTTGCCGAAGCCCGCGCGATCGAGACGGCCGGGGCCTTCGCACTCGTCCTCGAGTCCATCCCTGCCGATGTCGCCGCCACCGTGACCGGCGCATTGCAGATCCCCACCATCGGCATCGGCGCCGGTCCGTTTTGCGACGGACAGGTGCTGGTCAGCTACGACGCGTTCGGGCTGTTCGACGAGTTCGTCCCGTCGTTCGTCAAACGCTACGCCAACCTGGGCGACGACATGGTCGCCGCCACCGAGCGGTACATCACCGATGTACGCGAGGGACGCTTCCCCGCGCACGAGCACACCGTGGCGGCCCCTGCGTCGGGCAGCAAGCCGAAGTAAATTCCCCCCATGGCCGATGTAGTCGAGACCGTCGCCGAGGTGCGCCAGCGCTTGGAGCCGGCTCGACGATCGGGCGAGATGATCGGCCTCGTCCCCACGATGGGCGGGCTCCACGCTGGGCACGCCGCCCTCATCGAGCAGGCCGTGCGTGAGTGCCAGTGGATTGTGGTGAGCCTGTTCGTCAACCCGACGCAGTTCGACCACGACGAGGACTACCAAACCTATCCCCGGGACCGTGCCGCCGACATCGCGTTCTGCGGCTCGCTCGGTGTTAGCTTCGTCTTCACGCCAAGCGTCGAGGAGATGTACCGGCACCCGCAACACGCATCTGTGGTAGTGGAAACACTGACCGAGCATCTCTGCGGCCCCCACCGGCCCGGACATTTCCGCGGCGTGACCACCGTGGTTTCGAAACTGTTAAACATCGTCCAACCCGGCCGGGCCTACTTTGGCCAAAAGGACGGGCAGCAGTTGGCCGTGATTCGCCGCATGGTTGACGAGCTCCACATGCCCCTGACGATCGTCGGCGTACCCACCGTTCGCGAGCACGATGGCTTGGCGCTTAGCTCGCGGAACCGGCTGCTGGATACCCAGGGGCGCAGGGCGGCGGCGGCGCTCTACCGAGGTCTTCAGGTTGCGGAGCGGATGGTGGCCGAAGGAGAGACGTGTCCTGGCGAGGTGGTCAAGCAAGCACTAGCGGTGATCGAAGCCGAGCCCCTGGCGCGGGTCGAGTACTTCGAAGTAGTCGATGCCGAAGCGCTGCAACCGGTAATTGAGATCGAACGGCCGGTGATGATCGCAGGGGCGATCTGGGTGGGCAACACCCGTTTGATCGACAACGTGACCGTGACGCCTCAGGCGAGCCCAAAGTAGGGCACGGCATGCCGTGCCCTAGGCCCGGCACCGGCATATTGCACGTTAGAAGCTGGGCGCCTTAGAGCGGTTTCACAGATGACGTAAACCGCATCCGAAGATGCTTTCGCTATAAGCTAGCGCGTCGATGCTAGGCAGCCCCAAGAGTTGTCTATTCTATTCCTGAAAATGCTCTAGTACCTCTGGAGTGAGATCCTTGCCAATCGCGGCAGAGAATCTCACAGGCCGCAACAGAGGCACGGGTGTGAACCCGTGCGCCCCCCCCGAGCTCACACCTCTGTTCGGTCCGCCACGAACAGGCTATTTTGGTTCCGGCTCGTCTGGCTTAGGACCTGGGGGCTGGAGGCATGCTGGCAGTCCGTGGTGAAAACATGGTTTCTTCTCAAGTTTGTTTGATACCCCCACATGTTGCGGCAGGTCGAGCAGGCGGGCACGGCATGCCCCTACATTGCGATTCGCGCGGTTCTCGGTTTTGCCACAGGCTGCTAGGGGGCGTAGCTGTCTAGGCGATGTCTGGGACCTCAAACCGACGAGCCGGAACTCATGTGGCGTAGACCTCCAGGCTTTGCCCCATGAGATATCGACTGAGCGATGCCTCGGTTCTCAGGTCCTCGATCGATAGCCGCTGCTCGGCCACTTGCCATCCTGAGTCCCGAAGAATCGAGACTCGGCAAGGCTGGAGCCTTACGCCACATCCCGTCGGGCACTGCTTCAAAACTGGACGCTTTTGTTCAGATGACGAGCAGATCAGACGACTAGTTGGGCGAGTAGTGACAACCCGACCTCACGCAGCGCGTGACGCCCTACCGCGTCGGCGTCTCATGGCCCACAATGGGGCCATGAGACGCTTCCCGTCGCGTAGACACTTCCTGGCATCCGGCTTGGCACTGTACCCGATGGGCACGGATTGCGCCACCGAACCCACCAGGCGGCCCTCGGGTTCGCTGACCGATGTGCCCGGCGTGAAGGTCGGGCACTTCACACATGCTAAGCGGCCAACCGGCTGCACGGCGGTGTTGACCGAGCGCGGGGCCGTGGCGGGCGTCGACGTGCGCGGCGGCGGCCCGGGCACGCGCGAAACGGACTTACTGAAGCCCGAGGCGTCGGTGCAACGTGTGCACGGCATCGTGCTGTCGGGCGGCAGCGCCTACGGGCTGGCGGCGGCGGACGGCGTGATGCGATTCCTCGAAGAGAAAGAGGCCGGTTTCCCGGTCAGCACGGGCGTGGTGCCGATCGTGCCGGCGGCGATACTGTTTGACTTGGGGCTTGGGGACTCGAAGATCCGCCCCGATGCGTCGTCGGGATACGCGGCGGCGAAGGCAGCCACGGCCAAGTCGGTCCCGCAGGGCAACGTTGGCGCGGGCGCGGGGGCGACGGTGGGCAAGATGTTCGGCGCGGGGCGCGCGATGAAGGGCGGGCTCGGCTCGGCGTCGGCGCGGTTGCCGGGCGGGCTCGTCGTGGCCGCCGTCGTGGCGGTGAACGCGCTCGGCGACGTCGTGGACCCCGACAGCAGCACTGTCCTCGCCGGAGCTCGCTCGGAAGATGGAAAAGCTCTCGTCAACACGATGGAACAGATCCGCCAAGGGGTCAACATGCCCAACGCGCGGACGGGCGAGAACACGACGATCGGCGTGGTCGCGGCGAACGTCGAGTGGACGCAGGCCCAAGCTACCAAGGTCGCGCAGATGGCGCATGACGGGCTAGCGCGGGCGATCCGGCCGGTGCACATGCCGTTTGACGGAGACACGGTTTTCGCGCTTGGCACCGGCGGCCGGCAAGTCGACTCGAGGTTGCTCGGGTACGTCGGCGCGCTCGCGGCGGATGTGATGGCGCAAGCGGTGGTGTCAGCGGTGCTACAGGCCGAGAGCGTGGAAGGGTATCCGGCGCATCGCGACCTGGGATGAAACCGCCTCGCAGGTAGATCATCGCAGAGGCAACCTGCAAGAGGTCTGAGTGCATATGAGAAGTGCTAGATTGCGTGTGGCGCGCTCCGGCCGACGCGGCAGAGGCGCTCCAGGTCGACAGCGTCGATCAAACCGCGCTCGATAAGGCCTACGAGTACATCCAAACCACAACCAAGAACGGTGGCCTGCTCGTCGCCCGCCGCGGCCGCCTCGTCTACGAGCGCTACTTCGGACGCGCACACCGCGATGCCAACCCCAACCACGCCTCCGTCGGCAAGTCCTTCACCTCGATCGCCGTCGGCATCCTCATGGCCGAACGGCCCGATCTCTTCCCCGACGGACTCGACCAAAAGATCTTCACACCGGTCTATTTTCCACCGAAGCTCTTCCCACTGCCTGACCCGCGCATGAAGAACATCAAGCTCGGCCAGTTGCTGGCCATGTCCGCCGGCATTCGCGGGAACAACCCCGGCATCGTCCGCGGCAAAGAGGTCACGCTGGACCCCGCCGGTCCCGACGGCTGGCAGGGCATGTACGACCCAATCGTCATCGGTGCCGAGGATGGCGAGCTTCGAGGCAAGCGAGTAACGGCGAAGACGCTATGGGTCGAACCCGGAGGCGGATGCTCCTACGCTACCGCCTCGATCCATCTGGCCTCGATCATGCTGCGCCACATTACCGGCATGGAGTTGGAAGAGTACGTACGCCGCAAGCTGGCCGGGCCGATGGGCTTCGGACGCTTCGGCTGGGGATATAAGAGCATGATCCCCGACCACACCGCCGGCGGCGGAGGCGTCGCCCCGCGCCCGACCGACATGCTGCGCTTCGCCTACTTGCTGCTACGCGAAGGCCGCTGGGGCGACCGTCAGCTTGTCCCGGCCGAGTACGTGCGCCTCGCCGCAGGCCCCTCGCCCTACAACCCCCATTTCGACTACAGCCTGCAGTTCAACGTCAACGGCAACGGCTATTGGTCGGACATCCCGCGCGACGCTTTCTGGAAGGTTGGCTCAGGCGGCTTCTGCCTCTATATCGTGCCATCACTCGACCTGGCCGTCTTCAAAATGGGCGGCCGCAACAACCAATACAGCCCGGAGAACACACAGATGCCACCGGCGCCCGGGTTCACCTATGATGGCTCTCGCGACGGTTGGAAGCCCCCCGACGATCCCGACCCCGACCCGTATCACAAGACTCTGCAGCTCGTCCTCGCATCCTTCACCGACCGTTAGGAAGGCAATCGGCGATGAGTGGGAGCGCAACGAGTCCAATCTTAAAGGAAGGTCCTGGCGAGCTGTGGCGTAAGCCTCCAGGTGTACAGTCTCATGAGATCGTAGACAGAGTTGTTTCATGACATCGCAAACAGGTTGCATCTGAGCGATGCTCCGAACAGGAGGAGCAGAGGATGCCCTGGGAAACGGTGAACATGGAGCAACGACGCGTAGAGTTAGCCGTGAGAGCGGTGAAGGGCGAGGAGACGATGGCAGCTCTATGCCGGGAGTTCGGGATCTGTCGAGCGACCGGCTACAAGTGGTTGCAGCGTTGGAGACAAGGACCGCTGGAAGCCTTTCGGGAGCAGAGTCGCAGACCCAAGACGAGTCCGAAACAAACGCCGGGGTGGAAGGAAGAGCTGGTCATCGAGTTGCGGCGCCGCTGCCCGGACTGGGGAGCCGCGAAGCTCGCCTACCGGCTGAAAGCAGAGACCGGGATCGAGTTGCCGCGCATCACGGTGCATCGAATTCTGAAGCGTCGCGGGCTGGTGCGCCGCCGGGACTCTCACCCCGCCGCACCGAAGCGATTCCAGCGAGGGGCGCCGAACGAGATGTGGCAGATGGATTTCAAAGGGATGCCGGCACCTTGGACGAATCGGCAGTTGCCGTTGTCGATCGTGGATGACCATAGCCGCTACCTGGTGGCCTTGCGGTGGCAACAGGGGATGACGATGGCGGTGGTGCGAGAGACGGTGAGCGAGGTGTTCGAGCAAGCGGGGGTTCCGCAGCAGATGTTGCTGGACCATGGCGTGCCGTGGTGGAACATGGAGAGCGGGATCGGGCTGACGCAATTCTCGGTGTGGCTGATGAAGCAAGGCATCGATTTGATCTTTAGTGGATACCGGCATCCGCAGACGCAGGGCAAGGTGGAGCGATTTCACGGCTCGCTCGAGAGAGCGATGCGGCTGCGAGGCATGCCCGAGCCGAGCCAGTGGCAGCGCTGGCTGGACGAGTACCGCCGGGAGTACAACGAGCAACGGCCTCACGAGGCGTTGGGGATGCAGCCACCGGCGCGGCGTTGGCGGTCGAGTCCCCGGGCCTACCAGCCGGAACCGAAAGAGTGGGAATACGCTGCTGGGGTGGAGGTGCGGCGCTTGGACAGCAAAGGCCAGATCCAACTGGGCGGCAGACGCTGGGTGGTGGCCGGCGCGCTCGCCGGGGAACGAGTCGGACTGCGGCACGTCGATGAGGTCACGGTGGTCTTCTACCGCGCGACGCTGGTCCGCCTGCTCGACCGCGATTCAGGTAAGGCGGCCATGGCCGCCTTACCTGAACGCTAGACTGGACTCTTCCGCACAGAACCGGTCGGAACCAAATGAGAGCACGATCACGCGGCAGTGTAAAACGGAGCGTCGCGAGTGCCCTTCCCCTGTTTCTCTCGCTCCTCGGCCTAGCCCTTTCCTGCGGCGGGCCCCCGCAACACCACCGCTGGGAAAGCATCCAGCTCTCGTTCACCGGGCCGGCCTCGCAGTCGCTCGGCGGGAATAACCCCTTTGCCCTTAGCCTCGACGTCGTATTCGTCTCTCCCGATGCGAGTGAATACCGCGTGCCGGGCTTCTATGCCGGCGACGGGGCCGGCGGGCCGGATGGCGACGTTTGGCAGGTTGGCTTCTCCGCCGACCAGAGGGGCCGCTGGACTTACCGCACCGACTCCGACCACCCGTCCCTCGATGGGATCCAAGGCTCCTTCGATGTCGTCGACCCTCGCGCCGACGCGCCGGACTTCTATCGTTGGGGCCGGCTCGAATACGTCGGCGAGCCGTATCTGAAATTCCGAGACGGCGGCTATTGGGTCAAGGCCGGCGCGGACGACCCGGAAAACATCCTGGGCGAAGCGATGGGCGACTGGGCGGCCAAGCGCGCGCAGATCGACTACATCGCCGACAAGGGTATCAACTCGATCTACGTGATGACCCACAACCTCGACGGCGACGCCAACGACGTCTGGCCCTGGATCGGCGCGACCTCGGAAGAAGCCAAGACCCACTCGGACCGTTTCGATATCCCCAAGCTCGAACAGTGGCGCGACTTCTTTGTCTACCTGCAAGAATCCGGCGTCGCGCTCTACATGATCCTCGAAGATGACAGCGCCTGGACCGGCTACGACCGGCCCGCCTACTACCGCGAAATGGTCGCGCGCTTCGGAGACCTGCCGGCCCTCTACTTCAATGCTGGCGAAGAAGCCAACGAGAACTATTCGCTCGACGAGTCGATCGGGCACGTCAAGCTGCTCGCCTCGATCGACCCCTACAACCACCCCCGCGCTATCCATAATGTGCAAACGCCGACGGCGAAGTACATTGACACCACGGAGCTTGACCTCACCAGCATCCAGACCTGGCCCAGCAGCGCGGCGAGGCTGAACGAGTTAGGCGTAACCTGGGCCGAAGCCTGCATGACGCGCGGCAAGCGGCCACTCGTCGTCAACTTCGACGAGGCCCGGCCGCCGGAAGATCGCCGCAGCGTTTGGGCGGTCTACATGGCGCGCGGGTTGTGGGAACCGATCGTCTACTCACCCGACAACTTCGCGGTGCACGAGCCGTTGTGGCGGGAGCTGGCGGCGGCCAGGCGATTTATCGAGTCGCTGCCCTTCGCAAAGATGTTCCCGGCGAATTGGCTGCTGAGCGAAAGCAGGGGCTTCTGCCTGGCCAAGCCCGGCAAGGCGTATGGGGTGTATCTCCCCGCGGGGGGTTCGGTCGCGCTCGAAGCGCCGGAAGGCGCGTATCGCATGGCGTGGTACGATCCCCGCGAAGGCCGTTTCCTTGCCGAGCAGAGCGTCTCCGGTCCAAGGCTGGAGTTGACCGCGCCCGATGATCAAGACTGGGCCGTGCGCGTACTGGCCGTCAACCCGCGGCCGACAGCGCCTTCGGCAGCTTCGGCCCGCGGCCATTCGCTCCAAGGCGCAGCGGTCGATCTCACTCTCGCCTTGTGGGACACCGACGCACCGGAGATCTACGACGTTGAAATCGTCAGCCCTCCGAGCCACGGGACGCTCGCCGGTTCCGGCCCACACCTGTGGACGATCCGCCGCCCGCCCGAACACGGCCGACTCGACGGCGCTGACAACGACGTTCTCTACACGCCCGAGCCAAGCTTTACCGGCACGGACAAGTTCAGTTGGGCCGTCAGCGACGGGCTGAGCCGCTCGCGGAACGCGACCGTGACGATCACGGTGCGCTAGTACGAGCTTCCAGAAGGTCAGGGTGTGGCGCGCGCCTCCTGGCGGGCAGGACCGGCGTCCCCGCCGGTCTTCCCCCCCTTGCCTCGGGGAGCCCCCTGCACGCGCGGAAACGTCGACCGGGAGGTCGACGCTGCCGGCCAGGAGGCCCGCGCCAGTGTGCCCAGCATGGGCTGTTTCTTGTGAGTTGCAACGTACTCACCGGAACCGATGGAGGTAACCGTAGGGAACCGCAAGGTGGAAGTCGTGGGGCGCAAGCCGCG
>JAKZVK010000188.1:0-4504 GCA_047516085.1 Bryobacterales bacterium | reverse complement strand
TGGTGACCAACGCCGAGTACTTGGAGTTCATGGAGTCAGGCGGCTATGAACAGCCGCGGCACTGGCTCTCGGAAGGCTGGGCCACGGTGCAGGAGCAAGGCTGGCGGTCCCCGCTCTACTGGGAGAAGGCGGACGGGCGGTGGTGGATGATGACGCTCTCCGGCTTCCATGAACTGAGCGACGCTGAGCCGGTCTGTCACGTGAGCTATTTCGAGGCCGATGCCTATGCCCGGTGGCGCGGGAAGCGGTTGCCGACCGAGGCCGAGTGGGAAGCGGCGGCCTTCGCCGAGCCGATCGAAGGCAATCTGTTTGAGACAGGCGCGCTTCATCCCACGGCCGCACGCGGCGGCGGGACTCTGGATCAACTGTACGGCGACGTGTGGGAATGGACACAAAGCCCCTACGTGGCCTACCCGGGCTTTCGGACCGCGCCGGGGGCCGTCGGCGAGTATAACGGCAAGTTTATGTGCAACCAGTACGTGTTGCGCGGCGGGTCATGCGCCACCTCGCGACGGCACATTCGGCCCACTTATCGCAATTTCTTTCCACCCCCGGCCCGTTGGCAGTTCACGGGCATCCGCTTGGCATCCGACTGACAGCTTAGAAACACCCCACAAGATGGAAATCACGGCCGGCGTCGAGTTCCACGATTTCCATCCCGAGTTAGGCGACTTCCGCCAGGAGGTGTGCGCGGGCCTGAGCCGGGAGCCCAAGCAGATCCCTCCGAAGTTCTTCTATGACAAACGCGGCTCGGAGTTGTTTGAACAGATCTGCGAGCTGGAAGAGTACTACCCGACGCGAACGGAGACCGAGATTCTCACGCATTGGGCGCCCGAAATCGCCGCTCGGTTGGGTCCCCGGTGCCGGCTGATTGAGTACGGAAGCGGCAATAGCCGCAAGGTGCGCATCCTGCTCGATGCGATGCTGGGGCGATTGTCATATGTTGCGATTGACATTTCCAAGCAGCACCTGATGGATTCCGCTTCCGAGTTGGCCGCGGCTTATCCGGAGTTGGAGGTGATCGCGGTCTGCGCTGACTATTCGAAACCGTTCCCGCTCCCCAAGCCCCGCAGGTACGCCGTGGATCACAGCGCGGTGTTCTTTCCCGGGTCGACAATCGGCAACTTCAGTCCCGAGCAGGCGTTGGAGTTCCTGCGAAACACAGCGGCGCTCGTCGGCGCGGGTGGATCGCTGCTCATTGGCGTCGATCTAAAGAAGGACCCAGCGCGGCTCGACGCTGCCTACAACGACGCGCGGGGTGTCACGGCAGAGTTTAACTTGAATCTGCTAACCCGGATGAATCGTGAGCTGGACGCGGATTTTGATGTCTCAGCGTTCCGACATCAGGCCTTCTACGATGCCGGCCGCGGCCGCGTCGAGATGCACCTGGTGAGCCTCAAAGACCAGACTGTCAGCATGAACGGTTCCAGCATCCGTTTCCGCGAGGGCGAGACGATCCATACCGAAAACTCGTACAAGTTCAGTGTCGAAGAGTTTCACGGCCTGGCGGCGCGGGCGAGCTTCGAGCCCGTAGAGGTTTGGACGGACCCGGACCGGCTATTCAGCTTGCACTACCTGACGGTGGCCGGCTAGCTTAGCAGCGCGTGGCGAAATCGTGGACGGCGCTGCCCGAAATGTAGGGGCACGGCATGCCGTGCCCGCCTGCTCGACCCGCCGTAGAACGCCCTTCAAAGCCGGTTTCGCAGCTTCGGAAACTCACGCACGATCATCACCGCCACGTACAAACCCGCCACGACACACACCGCGCAGGAAACCACAACCAGTACACCCACTAGCGAGCCTCCCTTCGCCGGCTATAGTGCGCCACCGCCCAGAATGCCACTTGGTTCGCCACCAGGCCCGCGACTAACGACGGGACGCCGTAGGGAACAGCCAAGCCCCACTCCCAGACAGCCGCTACGATCGCTCCGGCCGCCATCGCAGCAATGCCGCTCGCTTTCGGAACCTTGGGCCACAGCAACCCAATTACCAAAGGGGCGACGACCGTCGGCGCCCACATCGTATAGACGATCAACAACGCCTGCACCAGGCCCGGTACAAGCAGGGCAAACGTCACGGCGATGGCTCCGATCACCCCCACGGCGTATTGGCTATATCTGAGGAGAGTCTCGTCGGTCGCGTCGGGGCGCGCCATCTGATAGAGGTCGATCGAGAAGGCCACCGAGGCGCTGTGCAGGCAGCTATCCTGCGAGCTCATGATGATGCCGAAAATGCCGGCCAGCACCAGCCCCAAGAAGCCGACGGGCAGATACATCTCCATCGTCTTCAGGAACACCGTGTCGCCGCTCGCGCCCGGCATCGATGCCGCCCCGATCACACCGATCGTGACGACGACGAACATCCACGGGAACCCAAACAGCCCGGCTGCCGTAAATCCACTGCCCGCCTGCTCGGGGTCCTTGGCCGCCAGCGCGCGCACGCAGTAAGGCGGCAGCAGAATCTCGCCGAAGAAAAAGGCAATCATCAGCCCGATCAACTCGCCGGGCGCGTAGCCGCCGTGCCAGGTGAGGTGCAACTCGGGAACGGCGGCGGCTAGAGCGCCGAAGTCGAACAGGTAGCCGGAAAAGAAAATCACGCAGGGAATCGTCACCGCAAGCACCGCGAACTGGATAGCGTCGGTCAGCATGACGGTCTTCACGCCGCCCCAGGCCGCGTAGAAGATGACCGGGAGCGTCCCGACAATGATCACCGTCTCGGCCGGGATCCCAGTGAACGTAGCGACGACCTCGCCAAAGGCCCGCGCGATCAGCCCCACTACGAAGGCGTTGAACAGGAACGACAGCCCGCCGGTGGCCCATCGCGCCGCCGGGCCATAGATCTCGCCCATCACGTGGCCGACGCTGTGGCAGCCGGAGAACTCTCGAAGCTTCGGTGCGATCCATTTGCCGACCAGGACCGTCTGCAGCGGCACCATCACCGAAATCAGATACCAGACGTACCCGTGCTCGGCGGCATTGCCCGCGATGCCCAGCGTATACGCGGGACCGATATAGGTGGCGCTCAGGGTGGCGAATACCATCGCGCCAGGCATGTCGCGCGAGGCGACGGTGAAATCCTCGAGCAGGCGCGTGCGCCGGGCCTTGACCGTGATCAAGACCAACACGCCGACGTACGCGGCCACGACCGTCCAATCGATCCAGTGCATTGCGGGGAGCCGTCAAAGTAGCCTTTCGACGGCGGTAAGTCAAGCGAACGCAAGCAACCGAGCACTCACATGAGCACAGGGGCTGAGTCTCGACAGCATGTGCTTCAATACGGGGGAACTGTCACCCTGTCGCCATGCAGTACCGAACCGTCCGTCCCGCCATCCCCACTCGATCCGAGAGCGAAGCGCGCGCGGCCCTGGGCGATGCGACGCTCGACGAGGTCGAGACGCGCGTTCTCGCCTGCCTCGTCGAGAAGGAATCGACCACCCCTGATTACTATCCGCTCACGCTGAATGCCCTCACGAGCGCGTGTAACCAGAAATCGAGCCGCGACCCCGTGGTCTCCTACACCGAAGACACGGTTTCCCAGGCGCTCGAGCGGTTGCGCGAGAAGGACTTGGCTTCGCTCATCCGCAGCTCCGACGGACGCGTGCCGCGCCACCGCCACCAGTTCCTCGAAGGCTTCCAGCTCAATCGGCGCGAGGCGGCCGTCTTGTGCGTGCTGATGCTGCGGGGCCCGCAAACGCCGGGTGAGATCCGCCAGCGCAGTGAGCGGATCTATGCATTTGAGTCGCTGGCGGAGGTGCAGGAGGCGCTGGACTTCCTCGAACGAAACGAGCCGCGTCAGCTTGTCGCGCCGCTCCCGCGTACGCCGGGAACCAAAGAGACTCGTTACGCCCACCTGCTATCGGGCGAACCACAGGCCGCGGCGGTGTCAGCTCCTGCGTCGCCGGCCGAACACAAAAGCGAGGCGGCGGAAGGGTCAACCGGCCGGGTCGAGGATCTCGAGAGCGAACTGCAAGCTGTGAAAGCGGAGCTACAGGAATTGCGCCGGGAGTTCGAAGCCTTCCGCAAGAACTTCGAGTGAGCGTTGCCTCAAGCCCCGTCTTCAAGCAAGCACAAGTTGGATGGTGCGTTGTTCGGGGTCGAGCTGTGTAACGCGGAACGAATGCACTTCGCCACGGGAGAGCTTGGTGGGCGGGGCTGTCGTCGCTTCGCCGGCCGAACCGGAACCGCTTTTCCAGGCGCTTTGCAGCATCTCGCCCAGTGACGAAACGTCGGCCTTTGGTTTCGAGACTGGCAGCTCGGCGGCTTCCGGAGCCGGAGCTTCCTCGATGTGGCAGACCGCTTTGACCCCGCCCAAGTCCACCTGAACAGTGGCGCCCTTGACGGAGGTCACGCGGCCGGTGACCGTATCGCCGACCTTACAGGTCGTTAGGAAGTCGTCGGTTTCGTCGGGCTCGAGTTGCTTGATGCCCAGTTTGAGACGGCGCTGCTCACGGTCGATCTCCAGCACCACGGCCTTGACCGTTTCGCCGGCCTTGAGGACTTCCTTC
>JAKZVK010000187.1:0-4343 GCA_047516085.1 Bryobacterales bacterium | reverse complement strand
GAGCGGCTCAGTCGACTTGCCGAAGACGAACGCGCCGTCGCGCTCGGCGGTGGGGAACCAGCTCCACTCGTCTATGCGGTTCTCCGATCTCGGCAGCGACATGCCGTTCGCGGTGTACAGCGCGCAGAACCGGCGAGGAGCCTGCTCGGTCACTTCGGCGCCCATGGCGTCGAGAACCGGCAAGGCCAGCGCGACACCCCCCATACCCTGGAGGAAAGCGCGGCGGTCAAGCGTTAGCGAAGTTGTCATCGTTTAGTTGAGATCATTGTACGTCAGTACGCGGCAAATCGCTACGCCGTGGAACCGCCTGAGATCGGGTACGAGCGGGACGGTGTTAAAGTGAGGGGGATGTCGTCTGAAGTCAAACCAGCGCCGCCGCCTTTGGACCGCTCGCGTGCGTGGAAAAAAAAGCCCGCGACCCGTGAGGAGCTGCTGCGCCACACCGAGCACGACCCGAAAGGCGCGGAGGAGCTGGTCCGTTTCGTGGATCAGCTCAGGCACGGCCAGGACACGTACGGCTCTCGACTGTGACTTCGGTCGTAGTGGACACGGACGTGGCATCGTTTGTGTTCAAGAACCACGTCCTGGCTCCGGCGTACGTCGACATCCTCGTCGGGAAGCACCTTTCCATCTCGTTCATGACGCTTGCCGAACTGCGAGCGGGAGCGGCAAAGGCCAGTTGGGGAGTCCGCCGGACGGAACTTCTCGAGCGATACCTCTCACAGTTTGAGGTACTGCATACCTCCGACGAGCTGTGCGCGGCTTGGGCCGACCTGCGGGCAAAGATGGAAGCCGACGGTCGGCGCATTGAATCCGCCGATGCTTGGATCGCGGCGACTGCTCGTTGGCTACAGCGTCCGCTGGTCACACACAACCGAAGACACTTCGACGACATCCACAACTTGGTCGTTATTTCGGTTTGAAATCCAATACTCGAGCGAAGCGTCGAGGAGAATGATCACGTGAAGACGAAAACCAGCACCTTTCCGCTTCGTCTCCCGGTATCGCTCAAATCGGCAGTGGAAAAACTCGCCGCTGAAGATGGAGTCAGCATGAACCAATTCGTGGCCATGGCGGTTGCGGAGAAGGTTTCAGCTCTCAGCACGGTGGAGTTCTTCGCGGACCGGAAGGCCAGGGCGGATCGCGTCGCTTTCCGGCGGATCCTCGACCGCGAAGGCGGCGAACCGGCCCGCTCCGGGGACGAGTTGCCGTAGAAAAACCGGCGGTCTCTTCGCGCCCGAAGGTACCGGAGCGGCTTTTCTCATCGGAGTCTGCTTTCCGCTACTTCTCGAGGAACAGCTTGCTATGGACGACGTAGCGGATCATGTCCTGCATTCGGTAGTCGCCGGCCCGCAACTGTAATCCATCTTCTTTCAGATAGTCGAGTTCGTTGTACGTCAGGCTGCGGCCGTTCGCATAGGTCACGAGATGCTTGAGGACGCTGAAGGCCACCTGATCGATGCGATCCTGAGCTAGGTACCGCTTCAGATCGTTGATGCCTGACACCTCCGTGCTGTCGGGCAACGTGGATCGCGCGTCCGCGGGTTGCTGCTTCAGGCGGCCGCCGGCGTCAAACTCCTCGAGCGCGACTCCCCACGGGTCGATTTTCGTGTGACACTCCATGCAGCCCGGCTTGTTGCGGTGCTGCTCGAGCCGCTCGCGAAGCGACAGCCCTTCTGTGTCCGCCTCGAGGTCCGGCACGTTAGGCGGAGGATCATCGGGCGGCTCGGCGATGATCTTCCGCGCCAGCCAAGCCCCGCGCTTCACGGGGTTTGATTCCCGGCCGTCGGACAGCCCCGCCAGGATGGCAGCCTGCGTGAGCACGCCTCCGAGCTCGGGCCGACCGTGCTTGATGGGTACAAACTCGAAACCGCTCTCGGTCTTGCGCCCCAAATCGTAGTAGCCGGCGACGACTTCATTCGCAACGACGAAATCGGACTCGATGAGATTCCGCACGGGCAGGTTGTTGCGGATCAAGTACTGGACGAACTCGACCGGCTCTCGGCGCAACTGGGTACGAGCGTCGCGCGTGAGCTTCGGAAACTTCTCGCGGTCAGGTTCCAGTACATCGAACTTGTCGAGATTCAGCCATTGGGACGTGAACTCCCCAACGAACTGTGAGAAACGTGGATTCTCGACCATCCGCGCCACTTCTGCGTCCAACTGCTTCCGGAGCGCGCCGCTATCGGCCAACTCCAACGTTGAGTGATCCGGCGGTTCGTTCCACAGGAAGTACGACAGCTTGGAAGCCAGCTCCAACTCGTCGATTGGCTCGGGCTCGGGCGTGTTGCTGGCCTCGACCAAGAATAAGAACTGCGGCGACGTCAACACGACTAGCAGAGCGTCCCTCACACTCCCCTGAAAACCGCCTCCCGCGTCGAGTGATTGCTGGAACACCGCCATGAGGGCGGACTCTTCCCCCGCGGTGATGGGACGGCGGTAGGCGCGGGTGGCAAACCCGCGGATGATCTTTTGCGCATAGGCCGGCGAATTGTATTTGCGATCGGAGTCGACGAAGATGCTCTGATGGGACGGCGGTGGCCACGTGTCGTAGAACGGTCCTTCGAATTCCACCGACCGGACCAGCAGCCGCGGCATGTCGCGACCGTCGGTGTACTCGCTGCGGACGGCGATTTCACGAATGCCCGCCAAATAGTTGACATTGTCCTTTTCGACATCAGGGCTGGGGTAATCGCTGATCGCCCCTTCAAACACAAAGTGCGTGAGCTTGTGGCTCGCCACGGTTTGCGGCGCCTCGACAGGAGCGAACGTACTGCCGCAATCGCGACGAAGCCCCAAGTGCACGCCTAGCCGCGGCAAACGCTTCTCGAACGCGAGAAAACGTCGTGACACTTCCTGGTCGGCGGCGAGCGCAGTAAGCACGACCCGATCCAAATCCTTCACGCCGGTGTGCTGCGCGTCGACTTCCAGCGTGCCGGCCTCGAGCCTCACTGCCAGAAATGCGGGCTGCTCTAACGCGCCTGAGAATTGCCGGCCGCCAAGGCTCAGCGTCACCTCTTGCGGCTTTTCGGGCGGCGGCTGTGCGAACTGCCGGCCCGGTTCCACCAACGCTTGAAGCTCGGCTTCGTTGAGGGCCCGGGAGTAGAGCCGCACTTCATCGAGCTCGCCCTTGAACTGCTGGCCCTCGGGTACGCTTCCCAGGTGGAGATCGATCTCCGGATTGTCCAGGTTCGCTGGGCCAATCTCATCTTTCGCGACGGGGTAGCCGTTGACGTAGAGCCGCGATTCGCCGTTCCGTCTTACGATCGCCGCAACATGCTGCCAAGTGTCGGCACGAATAACTCCCTGCGGGGAAACCACCGCCCCATTCGAATCGTCGTCCGGTCCGGCCGTCTCGAAATGAAAGGCCCCTTTGTTGCCGGTCGTTTCCAGATACCAGCCGTGCGTCGCTTGATGCGCTCCGAGAGCAATGATGCCCGCTGTTTTCAACTCCGTCGGGTGGATCCAAGCCGCCACGGTGAAGTCGCCACCACCGACATTCATGGTGTCGTCCCGCGGGATCGTCAACGATCCGTAACCACCATCGAGCGACACGGCCTTGCCGAAGGGCGAGTCGACAAGCTGCACGTCTCCCTCCAGTTGGTCTGTCGTATCGCTGTCGAAAGGCCATGACCCGGCCAGCCCGTCGCCGAGGCGCGACGAGTCCGCGGCCGGTGGCTCGCTTCGTGCGGCCTCGTGGATGTCAACTTGGTAGATGCCGGCCTGCTTGATCGCGACGGACTGCCGCGATGTCGGATCGCCGCTAACGACGGCGCCTACGCCATCGGCCCCCTGGGCCGGATCGCCCGGATCGAGCAGCAGGCCGTCGTTGTACTTCGCCGCCGTGACGGTAACCCGAAACCGCCCGTGGTCGGGCAGTTCACGGAGCGAGATCTTGAAGTTCGCCTTGGGCCCGTAGGTGCCATCGCTCTCGAAAATCTCATCGCTGGGAATGGCCGGCCTTAGTAACAGACCCTCCGGGACCGTGCTATTGGGAAGTCCCTTGGGATAGCCGCGGTTGCCGCGCATGCCGGCGAAGACCGCGTGATAGATACTGTCAAAGTCTCTCCAACCGCGGACCGTAGCGTTCCCCTTGTAGCCTTCGATGAACCGATACTTGGTCCGCATTCGGAACGGCTCGAAGGAGAATGTTTTGTTGGGTGTGAGTTGCTTCACCAGGTAGTCTTGGTTTTCCAGCAGGAGGCTACCCGCTCCGAGAATGAGATCGCCAGGGAGCGGTTCGGGATTGATCGACGCTCCCAGATCGACACGGAAGTTCTGGATCGAAGGCTTCGAGTCGGGATTGAAGATGGATCGATCGAGCGCCTCTTCGGCGATCTCAA
>JAKZVK010000186.1:0-3369 GCA_047516085.1 Bryobacterales bacterium | reverse complement strand
AGAGACAGTCACGGTGGTGGGCGAAGCCCCGCTGCTCGACACCAAGAGCACCGTCATCGGCGCCACCTTCGACGCCAGCCTCCTTGCGGAAGTGCCGAGCGCCCGCGACGTCTGGTCGCTGCTCGAGCACCAGGCGCCCGGCGTCACCACCAACCGCCTCGACGTGGGCGGCAGCGAGACCGGCCTGCAGGCCGTCTTCTCGGCGCGCGGCACCTCCTGGGGCCAGAACAGCTACTACCTGAACGGCGTGAACGTGACCTGTCCCGCGGCACTCGGAGCCAGCGGCTACTACTACGACTACGACAGCTTCGAGGAAGTCCAGGTCGAGGTCGGGTCCCACCCCGCCTCGGTGAACGCTCCCGGGGTGTACTTGAACATGGTGACCAAGACCGGCAAAAACGAATTCGCCGGCTCGGCGGGCGCGTTCTACCAGAACGACGCCACCCAGTTCAACAACTTCAGCAGCGAGTTGGAGGCGCAGGGCGGCACCGCTTCGGCTTTCGACTATCTGAGCGACTTCAACGGCCAGATCGGCGGACCAGTCATCCGTGACCGCTCCACCTTCTACTTCTCGTTCCGGGACGAGCGGGTCCATCGGTACGTCTCGGGGGTCGAGAGCATCACCGAGGACACGGACATGCGCCAGTTCGTCCTCAAGAGCGACACTGACATCAACCAGAGCAACAAGATGAGCCTCGAGTGGCACGAGATGACCTACTGGAAGCCCCGACGGGGACTCGCCGAGAACCGGCCGCCGGAGGCGACCTGGATCGAGGACGACACCTTCCGGATCGTCCAGGCGAACTGGACCTCGACGCTCAGCGAGAGCGCACTACTCGACACCCGCTTCTCCCACCTCAACGTTTGGTTCCCGACCTATCACTCCGAAGAGGCGCGGGCCGCCGGACTCCAAGCCGGCCAGGATGTCGGGCTAGGGGTTTTTCTGAACGCACGCGATCGCAATGTGGAGCGGCGGCGGAAGCGGTACTCGTTCAAGAGTTCGCTCACCTACTTCGCCGAAGAAGTGGCCGGCGCGGACCATGAGTTGCACGTCGGGGTGGAGTACTCGCACAATCCGATCCGCAACGAGACCACAAGGATCGGCGACGTGTTTCTGCGTTTCAACAATGGCGAGGCCTTCCAAGTGGACCTCAACAACACCCCTCGTTTCGACGGACAGACGCTCAACCAGAGCTCGGCCTACATAGACGACATCATCACCGCCGGCCGGCTGACCCTGAAGCTCGGATTGCGCTGGGACCGCTACCACGGCTGGCTGCCCGCGCAGGACAGCCCGGAGGGCACCTGGTGCAAGGCTGCGAACGGCTGCCCCCGCAGTTTTGCGGAACGGAAAGGCCTTCTGGACCTAGCGAGCGTGGCTCCCCGCCTTGGTCTCATCATCGGACTTGAGGAGGGTGGAACAAGCGCTCTGAAGGTGAGTTGGGGCCGCTACTACCATCAGTTCTCGACCGGGTTCGCCAACTTCGTGAACCAGAATGGCAGCCTCAGGAACCGTCACGAGTGGAACGATCTGAACGGCGACGACCAGTTCCAGGACGGCGAACAGGGTGCAATCCTCTCCGACGGGTTCGGCGCTGCGGCAGCGATCAACACCATCTCTTCTGACCTCAAGCACGAGTACACAGACGAGCTCACGATGAGCCTCGAGCGGGAGTTCGAGGGCGACATCTGGGTCCAGGCGACCTTCTCGATTCGAAACGGCAGCGACAAGCCGGATCGGATCAACCTCGCGGCGCCCGATTCCGCCTACGATCCGATGCCGGTTACCGATCCCGGCCCGGACGGCATGGTGGGGACCGGCGACGACGGGGGTCAGATCACCGTCTACAACCTTCGTCCGGAGTTCGTCGGACTGAACCAGGCGCAGATCGCCACCATCCCGGGTTTCGAGAACAGCTACCGGGGGGTCGAACTGACCACCCAGAAGCGCTTCTCGAACAACTGGCAGGCGCTCGTGTCCTATACGTGGAACGACACCGAAGACTGGTCGCGCGGCGGCTCGGGGACAGGCAACACCCCGCAGATCTTCACGAACCCGAACCAGCAAATCAACGCCCAAGGCAAGTCTTTCTACGACCGGACCCACCAGTTCAAGGGGATCGGCACTTGGCACGCGCCGCGCGGTGTCCGCTTTTCCGGAGTGATCCGCTACCAGACCGGACAACCGGTCGCCCGCACCTTCTTCCAGGGGGGCCTGAACCAGGGAGGGGCGACGATCCTGTCGGCGCCAATCGGCAGCGAGCGGCTCGACAATGTCACTACTTTCGACATCGCGCTGTTCCGCGACTTCCAGGCCGGCCGCTTCCGCGTTTCTCCGGAGCTCAACCTGTTCAACATCACGAACCAGAACACCGTATCCGCGATCAACACTTCGAGCGGCGCGAACTACGGGAGGATTTCGAACTACCTCTCCCCACGGATTGCGCGTGTCGCGATCCGGGTCAGCTTCTGAGCGAAGCGGCCCGTTGAGGGAGCGCGCCGCCGCCGGTCCCCCCGGGGACTGGCGGCGGCCGTCGTCTCCGCCGGGACGGACCCGGCGTCTCGGTCCGTGAAGCGGCGCCGCGCGCTCGCCGGGCTGGCGGCGGCCGTTCTGACGCCGCCGTTCCCGGCTCTCTCGCGAGGCATGGGCCAGGCGAGCGATGCCCTGCCTTGGGCCGACCTCGAACCCCTGCCCCCCAACATCCAGGGGCGCTTCACCGACCTCACCCGGATCACCGGCGAGGTGGTGCCGAACGACGAGTTCTTCGTCCTTCAGCATGGCGATGTCCCGGATCTCGCGCCGCAGGAATTCCGGCTGACGCTGGGCCGCCGGAACGCCCGTCCAGCCAGGGCACTCACTCTCGGGGAACTTGCGGCGATGCCGCGCCGGGAATCGGTCGTCGCTTTCGAATGTTGCGGTAACGGCGGCGTCGGGATGCACGGGCTCGTCGGAGCGGCCCGCTGGGGAGGGGTCGCCCTCGCGCCGCTGCTCGAAGGTCTGCTGGACTCCGGTGCACGGGAGGTTGTCTTCTTCGGAGCCGACGGGGCGGACGAGCGCCTCCGCGGGAACCGCTACCCCGGGCGCTTCGCCCGCAGCCTGCCGGTAGCCGACGCACTGTCGCCCGATGTCCTGCTCGCCGACACCATGAACGGGGATCCTCTTCCCCGGGAGCACGGCGGTCCGCTCCGGCTGATCGTCCCGGGCTTCTACGGTGTCGCCCAGGTGAAGTGGGTCGAACGCATCGAGGTCTGGCCGTCCCGCTTCGCGGGTTGGTACCAAGCGAAGGACTACGTCACGGTTCGCGGGGTCGAAACCCCCTCCGGGATCCTCCACACCGCCAGCGTGATCGGCCGGATGCGGCTGAAGTC
>JAKZVK010000185.1:0-3273 GCA_047516085.1 Bryobacterales bacterium | reverse complement strand
ACCGCCCACCCCGATCCTGACGCCGAGTGGGACCGTTCCAACGGCCGTGTCTACAAGATCGAGGCGAAAGACGCGAAGCCGGTGCTTGGCCTTGACCTGGAACGGCTGTCGGGCGCGGAGCTGGTCGATCACTTGACGCACCCGAACGGCTGGTACTCGGCGCAGGCACGCCGCATCCTCGCTCACCGCCGCGACATCAGCGTTCACGCAGATTTGAGAAGGAGAATAGCCCAGGCAACTGACGAAGACTCGGCCTTGCAGCACCTGTGGGCGCTTCACGTTAGCGGCGGCCTTCGCGACGGCGTGGCGGTCGACCTGCTGAACCTCACCGTACCGGAGTATGTTCGCGCCTGGACCATACGGCTGCTGGGAGACCGCCGCGAAGTCATCCCGGAGCATGCGAAACAGCTCATCTCCCTTGCGCGAACCGACCCGAGCGTGGTGGTGCGAAGCCAGTTGGCCGCCAGCGCCAAGCGACTCCCTGGCGGTGTTGCTTTGCCAGTCTTGGCGGCGTTGCTTGACCGCGACCTCGACGTGCAAGATCCACACGTGCCGTTGCTCATCTGGTGGGCGCTCGAAAGCAAGGCCTTATCTGACAGCGATGAGGTCGTGGAGTTCTTCAAGCAGGCCGGTACGTGGGCAAGCTCGATGAAGCGGGACAACGCGCAACGGCTCATCCGGCGCTATGCCGCCGAGGGAACCACCAAGGGATACGACGCAGCTCTGAAGCTGGCCCGCGCCGCTCCCGCCCGCCATCTCGAAGCCGCACTGCAGGCGCTTGATCAGGGTTTGGCCGAGCGGGGCGCCACGCTGGCCGGGTTGGGGCAGGGGGGTCTCTTTGAAGAGGTCGCCGCGGTGAAGGGAGAGCCGGCCCGCGAGCCCGAACGCAAGTACGAGGCCCTCACTTCCCCGTTGAAGGGTTGGATTCGAAACACCTGGAGCGTCAAGCCGCGGGATCTCAATCGCGCTAGGCTTGCCGTCCGGGCCGGCATCGAGGAGGCGTACGAGGGCGTCTTGGGCGTTCTCCGTGATCCCTCATCGCCCGAGGATCGCCGCCTCGCCATGCTCGATCTTCTCCGTGACCTCGGTAGGCCCGACTGCATCCCCGCCGTCTTGAACCAACTCGACCGACGCCAATCCCCCACCGTTCGGCTGCGGGCGCTCGACGTTCTGGCCCGTTTCGAATCGAACGACGTTGCGAAACGCCTGCTCGATTCCTACCCGGGCGCATCATCGGCGCAGAAGAGAAAGATCCGCGGCATTCTCCTGAGCCGGCACGCCACCGCCCGTGCATTCCTCAACGCGGTCGACCAAAGCCGGTTTCCCGCCGCCGCCGTCGCGGTCTCAGAACTGCGCCAGCTTGCTCTCTACAACGACGACGAAATCGACGAGCAGGTCCGCAAGCACTGGGGCAATATCCGCCCGGGAACCACCGAAGAGAAACTCGCCGTGATGCGGCGCTACCGCAACGACCTCAACGCCGGGAAGGGCGACCCGCGGCGCGGCCATCTTCTTTTCATCGAACACTGCGCGAGCTGCCACCGCTTGTTCGGCGAAGGCGGCACACTGGGAACCGACTTGACCGGCGCTAACCGGAGCGACCAAGCCGCCCTGCTCGCGGCGTTGGTCGACCCCAGCGCCACGGTTCGAACCGAGTACGTGACCTACCTCGTCCGCACCCAAAGTGGCCGGACCGTTCGCGGCGTCGTCGAGCACGAAGACGCGGCGGGCGTTACTCTGGTTGACAGCGCTCACCAGAAGACCCGCATTGCTCGCGGCGACGTCCAGTCGATGGAAGTTGCACCTGAGTCGCTAATGCCCGAGAATCTGCTCGACCGGCTCGAGCCGCAGGAACTGCGCGACTTGTTCCGCTATCTGCAACAGGATGCCCCCTAAACCCAATGCCCCTAGCTGGCCGTCCGATCCAACCGTCACCTGAAAACCAGTGTCAAATCTTGCAAGAGTGTCGGGCCGGCATGTGGCGTAAGGCTCCAGCCTTGCCGAGTCTCGATTCTTCGGGACTCAGGATGGCAAATGACCGAGCGGCCACTAGCGGACCTGAGAACCGAGGAATCGGTTCTCGGCAAGGCTGGAGCCTTATGCCACACCAGCACCGACTTGTCGGTTTGGCGTCACGAAACTCGCTAGCCCAATCCGGGCGAAGACCCCACAGCCTCACCCGGCGCGAGCTTCTCGTGGGCGGACTCGCCGGAACCACCGCCTCCCTTTGCACCGTCTCGCTGGGCGCCGCCGAACAAGACCGCGAACTCCAAGGCAAAGCGCTCATCGCTGTCACGCTTGATCTCGAAATGAGCCGCAACTTCCCGACGCGCGAGACGACGCACTGGGACTACGAGAAGGGTAACCTCAACGACGAATCCAAACGCTATACCGTCGAAGCCGCCCGCCGAGTGAAGGCCTGTGGCGGCGTCCTGCACAGCTTTGCCGTCGGGCAAGTCTTCGAGCACGAAAGCGTCGACTGGCTGAAAGGGATAGTCGCCGCCGGTCACCCCGTCGGGAACCACACCTACGACCACGTCAACGTCCTGGCCCGCGAGCGCGAAGACATCCAGTACCGTTTCCGGCGCGCCCCGTGGCTGATCGAGGGCCGCTCGATACCCGAGGTTATCCGAGACAACATCACCGCCTGTTCACGGGCCATGCGGACCCGTCTCGGCGTCGACCCCGAGGGGTTCCGCACGCCCGGCGGGTTCGCTGGCGGGCTCACCGCGCGGCCTGACCTACAGCGCTTGCTTCTCGACCTCGGTTTTCGATGGGTCAGCAGCAAGTACCCCCGCCACCCGATGGGCGACCCGGGGGTGGAACCCAGCCAGTCCGTTTACGATGCCATCACAGCGGCGCAGACTGACGGGCAGCCGTTCGTCTACCCGACGGGGCTCGTAGAAATCCCGATGAGCGCTCCAAGCGACATCAACGCCTTCCGGACCGGCCGCTGGAAGCTGAACTGGTTTCTCGAAGCGATCCGCCGCGCGGTCACATGGACCATCGAGAACCGCGCCGTGTTCGACTTCCTCGGCCACCCGTCGTGCCTCTATGTCACCGACCCTGAGTTCCGCGCGATCGAGCTGATCTGCGAACTCGTCCGCAAGGCCGGGGATCGCGCTGCCCTGGTCGACCTCAACGCGATTGCCCGGCGAGTGAGAGCACAGGCAGCCTGACGACGTCTGCAAAAGGAGAGCGAAAGGAGAGACCGATGCCCCTGGCCCTGTTTCGAATGGCGCTGTTCTCGGCGCTCTTGACTTTGCTCGCTAC
>JAKZVK010000184.1:0-14081 GCA_047516085.1 Bryobacterales bacterium | reverse complement strand
AACCAGCGCGCGATCACGCCTAAGCTGATGTAGTCGGTAATGCGACTGCCTGCCGGCAGTGTAGCTGTCGTTCGTGCCATCTGTGGCCTCCTGTTCTCCAAACAGTATGCCACAGAAATGTTCTAAAGTGAAGAGTATTGCTGCTAAGTCCCATGTGCAGGGTCTTCCGCTCTTGCTGTCAGCTCGTCTTCGTCGTAGTAGTCGATCTTGTGAAGTGGCATCACGACGCTCGAGAGCACGTTGAGCAGGTGCCCGCCGATGCGTTTGTAGTAACGGGCGCCCAGGACGAGGGCGGCGACCTTGCCCGCTTCGTAGTTCTGCCCGGCGATGCGGATGAGCAGGCCATCGGAGCGTCGGGCGTAGTCCTTGCCTTGGCGGATGAAAGCCAAGGCTCGCTCGCGGTCGGAGTCCGCGAAGACCTCCGACGCCGCTTGGAAGGCCGCTTCGACACCCTGGCGAATCGCCCGCAACTCGCCGACGATGTCATCGTCGGGCAAATCCCCGCTGTAGATGTCGACGACTTCGCCTAGATTCTTGGCGTAGTCGCCG
Source organism: Bryobacterales bacterium (assembly GCA_047516085.1). Taxonomy (GTDB): domain Bacteria; phylum Acidobacteriota; class Terriglobia; order Bryobacterales; family UBA6623; genus JAKZVK01. The sequence continues at coordinate 13,532 of JAKZVK010000184.1, read as the reverse complement.
ATGCGCTCGACGTCTTTGACGAGGCTCATCAGCAGGAGGCAGTAGGGGACGTCCGTCGTGTTGCCGCGGGTCGCCAGATGCGCGACAACCTGCTTGCGGATCGAGCGCTCCAGCGAATTCACTTCCACGTCGGACTCGTACAACCGGCTGCGCACCTCCGGCGCCGTGACCTCGCGAAAGTAGATCTCTCCCGCCGCCCGGGTCATCTGATTCGCCAAGCCCAGCATCCTGGTGAATTTCTCACCCATCTCGCCCAGAGGTTTGCCCGGACGGAAGATCCTCAATAACTGGTCAAGCATACAATGCCTCCGGCTTAGTTCAAGAAGCGGTTGAGAAACGCAAACAGGGCCGGTAGCCCGTAGAACGTAACCACCACGTAGACCAACGCCCAGCGGCGAGATTGGACCGCGATGTCGGCGAAACGCCGCGCGGCCGCCAGCGGGATCTCGCGGATCGCTCGCACCGGGTAGATCATCAGCGTGCCGGTGAGATTGAACAGCAGATGAACCAGCGCAACGACAACGCCGGCCTGCGCGTTGGCCCCGGCGGCCGCCATCGAGGCCAGCAACGCTGTGACGGTTGTCCCAATATTAGCACCGAGAGTGATGGGAAAAGCCTGCCGCAACGTGATAATGCCGGCGCCGGCCAGGGGGACGAGCAGCGACGTTGTGATCGAACTGGACTGCACCATCACCGTGACAACCGCCCCGATCAGCATCGACAACATCACGCTGCGGCCTAAGAAGTGGTTGATGAACACCTCAACGCGGGCCTGCATGGCCGAGCGCATCACCGACACCAACAAGAAGAGTGCACCGACAATGAGCACGCCACTGACGGCGATGATCAGCGTGCCTTGGGCGGGCCCCGTTTCGAAAAAAGCCTCGCTGGTAGCGGCGATGGGTTTGACCCCCGCCTTCAACACGTCCTTGAACGGGCTGCTGTATTCGACGCCCTCGACGCTTCCGACCATTCCGGCCAGGGCCTCCGCCATCCTGCGCAGGTACCCGGTCATCAGTTCCAGCGGTAACAGCACCGCCACCGTCATGAAATTGAAGAAGTCATGGCAGGTCGCTACCGAGAAGGCGCGGCGAAACTCATCGCGGCGCGCCATGTGAGCCAGCGACACGAACGTATTCGTAACCGTGGTCCCGATGTTCGCGCCCATGACCATCGGAATGGCGTTGGCGATCGGCAGGGGATTCTCGGGCGCGGCGACCAGAGCCACGATCATCGACGTCGACACCGACGAGCTTTGCACCAGCGTCGTCGCCAGGATGCCGACCATCAACCCGATAAAGGGGTTTGCAGTGGCTGTGAAGAACGTGTCGAGCAGGTCATGGCCCAACAGCTTGAAGCCGTCGCCGAGACCTCGCACGCCTACAAGGAAAATGAAAAGCAGAAAGATGACTGCGAATGCCTTGCCAAGCGCGAGAGGGGCGCTGGAGTTCTGGGCTGTGGTCATGAAGGACGAAGACGGGGAGCATGCGCCCCGCCGCCCGCCCTGGATGAACAAGCGGCGTTTCGGGGAAACAATCTCTATGGTACAGAAAGGCTACAGCATCCAGCTTATAGCGTTTCCTGGGTGAGCACGGGCAGCAAGTCGGAGGGCTCGGGGACCGGGGATTCGTCCCCCTCTAAGTCCCCCTCCAAGTCAAGGAATCGCGTGTCGAGCAGGCGAGCCGTGTCGAGACGCTTCATGGCCGAGGTGATGTTCTCGAGCACGTGAGGATTGTGCTGCTTGATCTGGTCGAGGAACGATCGTAAGTTCTCGCGCACGGTGCCGGTCTTGTACGAGCAAACACAAGGTGTGAGGGGAATGCCTTTTTGTTCGGCGTACCCGGAAGTGATCTCTTCGGAAACGTAAAGCAGCGGGCGAATCAGCCGGAAGTCTTTCGATCGCGAGTAGGTCACCGCGGGCAAGGCGCTGAGCCGCCCTGTATAGAGGGTGTTGCGCAGCAGCGCCTCGCAGAAATCGTCTTGCGTGTGCCCAAGCGCGACCACGTTGCAGCCCAGCTCGGAAGCGATCTCGTACACCGCGCGGCGGCGGTAACGGCTGCAGAGGTCGCACCCGTGGTCCGGCTGGTCTTCAATCAGTTGGAACGACGGCTCGTCGCGGTAGTAGATCCACTCGACGCCCCGTCCCTTCATGTAGTCGCCCAGCGGCTCAATGGGACGGTCGAATTTGCCCTGCTCGACCGTGAAGGCCTGCAGGCGAAAGGCGACGGGCGACTTTCTCTGGAGCTGCAACAACGCGTCGAGCAACGCCAGCGAGTCCTTTCCTCCGGAGACGCCCACGGCGATGCGATCGCCGCCGCGAATCATGTTATAGTCTTGAAGCGCGCGGCCGACCCGCCGCAGCAGTGCTTTTGAGAAGTCCATTGGTTTCAGGGCAACACGGGGGATTCCCAGGACACAGCACGGGAAGTCACTCCTCCCGGCGACATTCAAATTATAGCTGGCTGCTTGCGGGGCGGAGAACTGCTCCGTACCGTAGTGCGTCGTACCCACTTCGCTATCGTCCGTGCGGCGTAGCGTGCAACCCCCGACAAGACCTCCCCACACAGCTCCACCCGTAGATAGTAAGGAAGCTCTCATGAACGCCGTATCGCGACTGATTGTTCTGATCCTCCTCTGCCCGCTCGCCCTTTTGGCGCAGTATGACCTGCTCATCAAGGGCGGCCACGTCATCGACGCCAAGAACGACATCGATCAAGTGATGGACGTCGCCATCCAAGACGGCAAGATCGCCGCCGTCGAGGCCGGCATCGACGAATCGAAAGCCGAGAAGGTCATCGACGCCTCGGGCCTCTACGTCACACCGGGCCTGATCGACATCCACGTGCACGTCTACGCCGGGACGGGTATTCGAGCGCTCACCGGCGACAGCAGCGTCTATCCCGACGGCCACAGCTTCCGCAGCGGCGTGACGACCATGGTTGATGTCGGCAGCTCAGGCTGGCGTAACTTTCCCGACTTCAAGCAGCGCGTGATCGACCGTGCGAAGACAAGAGTGTTGGTGATGTTGAACATTGTGGGCGGCGGCATGGGAGGTGGCGCGATCGAGCAGAACCTCGACGATATGGACGCCCAGGCCACCGCGAAGGTCGCCAAGCAGTACGCGGATACGGTCGTCGGTATCAAGACTGCCCACTACTCCGGGCCGGAGTGGATTCCCGTCGATCGGGCGATCGAGGCCGGCGGGCTGGCGAACATTCCGATCATGGTCGACTTCGGCCTCTTCCACCCCGCCCGGCCCTTTGAGGAGTTGGTCACCAAGCGCCTGCGGCCCGGCGACATGTACACGCACACCTTTCTTGGGCGCGTGCCGATGCTTGACGAGAACGGCAAGGTCCGTCCCTATCTGTTCGAAGCGCAAAAACGGGGTGTCAAGTTCGACGTCGGCCACGGTGGCGGCAGCTTCTGGTGGCGGCTGGCGGCCCCGGCGCTCAAACAGGGCTTCATCCCCGACTCGATCTCGACCGACCTGCATATCGGCAGCATGAACGCCGGTATGAAGAACATGCTCAACGTCATGTCGAAGATCCTGAGCCACGGCGTTTCGCTTCAGGATGTTGTGAACAAGTCGACCTGGCAACCGGCGCAGCAGATCAAACGCACCGAGCTGGGACATCTCAGCGTCGGCGCCGTTGCCGATGTAGCAGTGATCCGAATGGACGAAGGCACGTTCGGTTTCCTGGACGTGCGCAAGGCCCGCGCCATGGGCAACCGCTTGCTGACGGCTGAGCTGACTCTGAAGGACGGCCAAATCATGTGGGACCTCAACGGCCTCGGGGGCACGCCGTGGGAGAAATACTACAGCGATCCCGAAAAGCGGAATTGAGGGACAAGCTGCATTGAGGAAGAATTGGCATTGAGTCAACCAGCGGTGACAACCATGAATAAGCTTTTCGTTTCCCTTGCCTTCATCCTGCTGCCCGCGGGCTTGATGGCGCAGGCAAGCTACGACATTCTCCTCAAGGGCGGCCACGTTATCGATCCGAAGAATGACATCAGCCGCACGATGGACGTCGCCGTCAAAGACGGCAAGATCGCCGCCGTCGAGGCTGACATTCCCGAGAGCGCGGCCGAGAAGGTTGTCGACGTCAAGGGTCTCTACGTCACGCCGGGCCTCATCGACATCCACGTACACGTTTACGCGGGAACCGGCATGCGCCGTGCCTATTCGGGCGACAGCAGTGTCTACCCCGACGGCTTCACGTTCCGCACCGGGGTCACCACGGTGGTCGACGTCGGCAGCTCCGGTTGGCGCAACTTCGAAGACTTCAAAGATCGCGTCATCGACCGTTCGCAAACGCGCGTCCTCGCCATGCTCAACATCGCCGGCAAGGGCATGGGCGGCGGCAGAGTTGAGCAGGATACCGAAGACATGGACGCCGCGGCCACGGCCAACATGGCCAAGAAGCATCCCGAAACCATCGTCGGAGTGAAGTCGGCCCACTACGCCCACCCTGACTGGACATCGGTCGAACGCGCGGTCGAGGCCGGTACGCTGGCCGACATCCCGGTCATGATCGACTTCGGCTCGAACCACCCCGAACGCCCCCTGGCGGAATTGCTCACGGTCAAGCTGCGGCCCGGCGACATCTACACGCACATGTACTCAGGCCTTCGCGGCGAACTCGACCGCGAGACAGGCAAGATCAGCCAGGGCATGCACGACGGACGCAAGCGCGGCGTGTTCTTCGACGTCGGCCACGGCGGCGGCAGCTTCTTCTGGTGGGTAGCCGTGCCGGGCCTCAAAGAGGGGTTCCTGCCCGATTCGATCTCCACCGATTTGCACATCGGCAGCATGAACGGCGGGATGAAAGAGATGATCAACGTGATGTCGAAGATCTACAACTTCGACGTGCCGCTCGAAGACGTGATCAAGATGTCGACCTGGAACCCGGCGCAACAGATCAAGCGGCCGGAGTTGGGCCACCTTAGCGTCGGTGCCGGCGCGGACATCGCGGTCATTCGCGAGGACCACGGGGTCTTCGGGTTATTGGACTCGCGTCGTGCGCGATACACCGGCACGAAGCTCCTGGTGGATGAGTTGACGCTGCGCGACGGCAAGGTGGTTTGGGACCTGAACGGCCGCGCCGGAGTTCATTGGAAGAAGTTCTACAGCAAGTAGTGTGTGGCCTGCTACATCCGTTGCAGCGGGCAAACGGGAGAACGAATATGAAAGCCGTCACGTTGGTGCTTGGGTTGCTGCTGTTAGCAGCCAACCTACCCGCCCAAGCGCCCTACGATCTTCTCATCAAGGGCGGTCATGTCATCGATCCGGCCAACCGCCTCAACCGCGTCATGGACGTGGCCATCGCCGACGGCAAGATCGCGCGCGTCGCCCCCAGCATCGACTCGATTGAGGCGCGCCGTACGGTCAACGCCGACGGTCTTTACGTCACACCGGGGCTGGTCGATATCCACGTACACGTTTATGCGGGTACCGGCATGCGTGGCGCCTATTCGGGCGACAACAGCGTCTATCCCGACGGCCATACATTCCGCTCTGGCGTCACCACCGTCGTGGACGTCGGCAGCTCGGGCTGGCGCAACTTCGAAGACTTCAAAGACCGCGTCATCGACCGTTCACAAACGCGCGTGCTCTCGATGTTGAACATCGTCGGCAAAGGCATGGGCGGCCGGCCGATCGAGCAGAACACCGACGACATGGATGCCACCGAAACCGCGAAGATGGCCCGCAAGCACCCCGAGACCATCGTCGGCGTCAAGACGGCCCACTACGCGGCGCCTAATTGGATCGCCGTCGATCGGGCGGTCGAGGCCGGCAACAAAGCGGACGTTCCGGTGATGGTCGACTTCGGCGAGTTCACAGCCGAGCGCCCCTTCGAGGAGTTGGTAACGAAGCGGCTGCGTCCCGGCGACATGTACACGCACATGTACCTGGGCCCGGTGCCGATCTTCGACGGCCAGGGCAAGGTGCGGCCCTATCTGCACGAGGCCCGCAAGCGTGGCGTCAAGTTCGATGTCGGTCACGGCGGCGGCAGTTTTCGTTGGAACCAGGCCATCCCGGCGATTCAGCAAGGGTGGATCCCCGACTCGATCTCGACGGACCTGCACATCACCAGCATGAACGGCGGCATGAAGAATATGCTCAACGTCATGTCGAAGATCCTCAACCAGGACGTTTCGCTCTACTACGTGATCAAGATGTCGACTCACCACCCGGCCATGCAGATCAAGCGCCCGGCGTTGGGAAACCTGAGTGTCGGCTCTGAAGCGGACGTGGCGGTCTTACGGCTCGACCGCGGGCGGTTCGGCTTCCTTGACGTGGGCAACGCGCGCTTCACCGGTGACAAGCTGCTGGTCGGCGAATTGACGCTTCGCAGCGGACGCGTCGTCTGGGATCTCAACGGCCGAGCCAGTTCCGACTGGCGCGACGCCTATGGCGCGCAGTTACGCTTCGGCCGCAGGGGCCGCTCTGGGCGCCCTGGCCGAGCGAGCCGTCCCGGCGGGAGGCCAACCAGTCGGCCATGATGTGGCGTAAGGCTCCAGCCTTGCCGAGTGTCGATTCGTCGGGACTCAGGACCTCGGGGAGTCAGAGGGTTGCCCAGGGGTTGTTGCTAACGATCTGGTGCTTTGCGCCCAGCGGGCACGGCATGCCGTGCCCCTACATTTCAATGAGGGAGATTTCGGAATGAAGACAATTTTACAATTGGTCTTGATGTTGGCGCTGGGCGGCTTGCTCAACGCGCAAACCCGCTACGATCTGCTGCTCAAGGGCGGGCACGTCATCGACCCCAAGAACAGCATCAACCAACCGATGGACGTCGCCGTCGCCGGTGGCAAGATCGCCCGCGTGGCCGAGAATATCTCGCCCACCGAAGCCAAGCAGACTGTCGATGTCGCGGGCTTCTACGTCACGCCGGGGTTGATTGACATCCACGTCCACGTCTACACCGGCACGGGCAACAAAGACTCCTACACCGGCGACCGCAGTGTCTATCCCGACGGCTTCACGCTTCGCAGCGGCGTCACCACCGTCGTCGATGCCGGCAGCTCCGGCTGGACAAACTTCCCCGACTTCAAGAGCCGCGTCATCGACATCTAGAAGACACGCGTACTGGCCCTGCTCAACATCGTCGGCAAAGGCATGGCCGGCCGCCAGAAGATCGAGCAGGACATGACGGATATGGACCCCAAGGCCACCGCCAAGCGTGCCAAGGAATACCCCGGCGTCGTCGTCGGCATCAAGTCCGCTCACTTCGCAGGGCCGGAATGGACCTCGGTCGACAGCGCCGTCGCGGCCGGCAAGATCGCCGACCTGCCGGTGATGATCGATTTCGGCACGTTTCGCAAGGAACGCCCCTTCCAGGAACTCGTGCTCGATCACCTTCGTCCGGGCGATATCTACACGCATGGCTACAAACAGCAAGTACCCTATCTCGACGACAAGGGCAAGCTGCTGCCGTATCTGTGGGCGGCTCGTAAGCGCGGCGTGAAGTTCGACGTAGGCCACGGCGGCGGCAGCTTCTCGTGGAAGAACGGCGTGCCGGCGATCCGCCAGGGTTTTGTTCCCGATTCAATCTCGACCGATCTGCACATCGGCAGCATGAACGACGGCATGAAGAACATGCTCAACGTGATGTCGAAGGTCCTCAACCTGGGCGTTTCGCTCGCGGACGTGATCAAGATGTCAACGTTGAATCCGGCGAACCAGATGAGGCAGAGCCAGCTTGGTCACCTCAGTGAAGGCGCCGGAGCCGACATTGCGGTCTTGCGGGTCGACCACGGCCGTTTCGGGCTCGTGGATGCACAGGGCTCGCGCTTTGACGCGACGAAGCTGCTCGAGTGCGAGCTGACCCTGCGCTACGGCGAGGTCGTCTGGGACCTGAACGGACGCACGAGCCCCGACTGGAGAGAGTATTGGGGCAAGCTGTAGGGGCACGGCATGCCGTGCCCGCGCGCCCAATAGCCTTCGATACAGTCACTCAATCCTGAAGAACCCAATCATGAAGACTCTAACCAAATCCGCCGTCGCGGCCACCATCTTACTCCTAGCCCTTGGTTGTCAAAGCCCTCCCGAGGGCCCATTCGATCTCGTGCTCCAAGGCGGACACGTCATCGACCCCAAGAACAACATCGACGGGCCGATGGATGTCGGCATCACCGACGGCAAGATCTCGGCCGTCTCTCAAGGCCTGCCGACCGACAGCGCCGAGAAGGTCGTCGATGTCTCGGGCCTCTACGTCACGCCGGGCCTAATCGACCTCCACGTGCATGTCTATGCCGGGACCGGCCTCAAGGCGCTCACCGGCGACAGCAGCGTGTACCCGGACGACCACAGCTTCCGCAGCGGCGTCACGACCATGGTCGACGTCGGCAGCTCGGGCCACCGCAATTTCGAGGACTTCAAAGACCGCGTCATCGACCGCGCCAAGACGCGTGTCCTGGTCATGTTGAATGTGGCTGGCGGCGGCATGGGCCCCGATGGCGAGCAGAACATTGAAGACATGGAGCCCGAGAAGATCGCGGCGATGGCCAAGAAATATCCCGACACCATCGTTGGTATCAAGACGGCGCACTACGGCGCTCCCGATTGGACATCCGTCGAGCGCGCGGTCGAGGCGGGCAACTTGGCCGACATTCCGGTGATGGTCGACTTCGGTGCGAACCACCCCGAGCGTCCGCTGGCCGACCTCGTTACAAAGAAGCTGCGCCCCGGTGATATCTACACGCACATGTACTCGGGCCGCCGCGACGAGTTGATTGACGGCAAGGTGAACCCCGGCCTGATAGAGGGACGCGACCGCGGCGTGAAGTTCGACGTCGGCCACGGAGGCGGCAGCTTCTACTGGTATGTGGCCGCACCGTCGATCGAGCAGGGCTTTCCGCCCGACTCCATCTCCACCGACTTGCACATCGGTAGCATGAACGGCGGCATGAAGACCATGGCCAACACGGCGTCGAAGATCCTCGCCTTGGGCGTCCCGCTGGCCGACGTGATCCGCATGTCGACCTGGAACCCGGCGCAGCAGGTCAAACGGCCCGACCTTGGCCAACTCAGCGTCGGCGCCGTGGCCGATGTGGCCGTGCTCGACGCCAAGGAGGGTAAGTTCGGCTTCCTAGACTCCAGCCGACAAGCCGTTGCCTCGGGCGACACCCTTCTCGTACCAGAGCTAACCATCAAGGGCGGCAACGTCGAGTGGGACCTCAACGGCATCGCCGGTGAAGCCTGGGAAACCTTCTACGCCAAAAAAGAGAACCAGTCTGAGTAGGCCTGCGCACAAGCATGCAGGCGGAGGTGGATTGAGCCGCTGGGCGGCTCGTGTAGACTGAAGAGCCCAAATGCACTAACATGGAGATGTAGGAAGACAGCAATGATCGATCGCAACTTCGAAAAGGCTCGACTGGACTTTCTGGCGGGAGTGCAGGCGCTTCGTTCAGCGCAGCCCCAACCCAACCCCTACCAGGGCCCGCCTGGGCATTTTTCCCTCACTCCCCTTGGGACTTCTACCGCTCCAGCTGCCGATCCGATTCATTCTCCACCTCAGCATCAGTGGCTGAAGAGATTCTTTGGTCTTGGTTAATTTGACGAGCGACCTTTTCTTCTTCTGACCGAAGCAGCGCTACGCAGTTCGCCAAATCGAAGAAGAACGGCGCGGTCATAGCCTGAAAAACCTCCCGGCGCTCCCGAGGGCCCAGGATGTAAGGTCGGTTTGCGTGCAAGCTTACCACCGCTATCGGTTTCTTACCGGCGTCCACCAGGGGCCATGAAATGAAGCTCTTCATTGACCGTTCATGTTCCTGGAAATACTTGCGTAAATCGTCCAGGACTTGCTGACGAAAGTCCCCTTGATCCTCGTACCATTTCATCAACTCGGAGACATCCCCTTGACCTTCCGGTTGATTGTTCGTGAATGCCAAGGGAGCTCCGTTCAGAACTCGCCACCTTCTTTCGTACTTCGTCTGTTTCGGGATCGGCAGGGCTAAGGATTCGAGGTCCGGATCTGGATCGCTGGCCTGGATGCCAGTGTGATTACTGAGGTCGCAGCGCAGACTGAGCACGCCGCGGAGATGCAGGTAATCCTGCTCCGCATCGACGAATTTGAGGGTCTCGAGAACGTCCTCATCAAAGTACGGCGGCTTATCGGAACTCGGAATGAAGACCATGACGTTCGCCGCATACCTCGCCGGTTGTCCGTTGACTAAAGGTGTGCCATCGTATCTCAGGGCGAGAGATGTGATTGCCGAGAGCAGGTCGCGAATTGCCGTCTTCATCGCTCCGAAAGGATTATCGCCTGTCGGTTGTCTGGGCACGTTGGCTTCCAGGGCGAAGGTTGTGTCAAGAGCCAACCGGGCGAACTCTCCACGAAAGTCAGCGAGGGGCAGAATGCGGCTTTCTTTTGCTTCCACGTGATGGCGTGCAAAGACCAAACCCCCTAAACACAGTAGCGTCAACCAAAACAGGAACGCCTTCCAAGAAAATGATCCCCATTCCGCAAAGCAGCAGAATGGAAACGCTGAGACGACCTCTGGGAAGAACTCCGAGCCCAGAATTCCTACGGTGCCGGCCAGTATTGCGCTAATCGCTGGGACCAACGGCGAAAGTAGCGTATTCCTGATCCGATCGGGCACGTCAGTATTCTGACACAACTCCAGCTATGCGGTGCCGAGTCAGGAACAACTTAGGCAATGGCCTTGTGGCCGGAGGCGTACATGCTTCATCACCGCCAAAGCCAAACGCCTCATCATCGCAGCGACTCGATCGCATCTTCGACATCCGCGATGCCGACCTCGTTGTCGAACGGGTCCCCTGTCAGCCGATAGCGCACGGCCCCTTCGCGGTCGAGCACCAACACCGCCGGGACATCTTCGATCCCAAGCTGATGCATCGCTTGCTCGACGTCCGCGCGGAACACGTAGTGGGGGAACCGGGCATCTCGCTCTAGTACAAGCACGAGCGCCTCGGCCATCGCAGTCGGGTCGTCGTGCTCATCGAGCGTGACACTGAGGAACGCGACGTCGTCGTACGCCTCGCTCTGCTGCAGATCGACAAATTCGGGGAACAATTCGAGGCAGGGACGGCACCACGTCGCCCAGACCAGCACCACGGTGATCTCGCCGCGGTAGTCGCCGACGATCCGGCCCCAGTCTTCAAGGCCAACCGATTCGATCTCGGGGGTGCGGGAGCACGCGGCGAGCAAAACCAGGACCAGCGCCGTCGCGAGGAACTTCAACGGGCTACTTCTCGAGCTTGATCTTGAAGTTGTAGATCACTTCGTCACGCCCGTCCAGCGAGCTGACGGTGCGCTTGCGGCTGGAGTCCTCTTTGTACCGCGCAACCATCTCGTAGTCGGTCGAGAAGTCCAGCCCGTGGAAGTAGTACGAGCCATCGGCCGGCGTGATGAACGACTTGACCTGAAGCGACCGCGTGTTCTTGAGTTGCACGACGGCGGCGGTCAGAGGGTTTTCAGACTGATCCGTCACGAGGCCCTTGACCGAGCGGCTGGGAGCAGCCTTCTTTTTCTTCTTTTGCGCGTCGAGTGTCGCCGTCGTGGCTAGAATCAGCAACGCCGCCAACAGCGCGACGACCCAAGTTCGGTGCTTCCGCATCGTGCTTCTCTCCCTATCCAACAGTTCGACCGCGGGCGCCAGGCTTCCTTCTTTGTCCGGAGGACGCGGCATTGACCTTGTGTGACGCGCCGCCCTAGCCCGGCGTTGCCCTCTATTTCGACTTCGACGGCGTCAGTCGAAACGTAGTGATCGACTTCTGCCCTTCATAAACGTCCGCCGTTTTCTCCTGCGCTTCGAAACCCTTGGCCGTCACCGTCACGACGTAGCTGGTCTCGACCGCGGGCACGCGAATGGCATACTCACCGCGGCGGTCGCTGACAGCCTCGCCCTTGAGCTTGGAGTTGTCCTTGTTGACGGCCTTGACTCGCGCTCCCCGCAGCAGCAGACCGCTCTCCTGAAACACGGTACCGGCGATCACCCCCAGGGGAACCTGGTCGCGCTTCTTCTTCGGCGCCGCGAACAAGACGCCAAGCACAAGCGGCAACAGAATCGCCGCCGCCCAGGCCTGCAGCCTGAGCTTCCTGCCTCGCACGCCCACCGTCACCCTCATGATCGTCGCGCATCCGCCCAGTGAGTGCAACACATCGCGACAGCCGAACCCCGAACGCCAGTGAGGGGTCAATCCCGCGCCGGCGCCTTCGAGGCTCCGGACCCTCCACTGCCGTTCCCGGCCAAGGGGCCGGCCAAGCCCCGCCAACCCCATTCCCACCGCTATGCTGGAATCAGGAAACCCCGATGTCCCGAGAATACCCATCGCACCCCGTCGTCGGCGTGGGCGCGATCATCTTGGACGGCAACCGCGTCCTCCTCATACGCCGCGCGAACGCCCCGCTGAAAGGTGTCTGGTCAATCCCCGGGGGCCGCCTCGATCTCGGCGAGACCTTGACCGAAGGCCTGCGCCGAGAAATCCGCGAAGAGACCGGCCTCCGCATTGAAATTGTCGACCAGGTGGAAGTATTCGAGCGAATCATGCGCGATGGCGACGACCGCGTTCAATACCATTACGTGCTGATCGACTACCTCTGCGAGCCGGCCGGCGGAGTGCTCCGCGCGGCCGATGACGCCGACGACGCCCGCTGGGTCGAGCAAGACGAGATGGCGGAGCTCACCATGACCGAGGGCACGCCGGCGGTCATCAACAAGGCCTTTCAACTGCGGGACCGCCTCGCAGTTCGCTCGTAACGCCACATGCCGCTTCGATCCGCCGACGCCCTGGAGTTTTTCGGACTCCTCGAAGTCCTCAAGCGCTACGTTGCGAGTCCGCTCGGCGAGTGGCAAATCGAGGAGCTTCGCGCCGAGCCCCTGCACCCGTCGCAGGAAAGCGCGGAAGAAAATCTGGCCGAGGTTGCCGAAGCGATCGACTTCTTGGAGCGGACGAAGGCGGAAGCGGGGCGGTCGGGCACGCCCGTGACGCTTCGATTCAGCGGCCTCCGCGACATGCGGCCCGCTGTCGAGAAGATGGGCGTCGCGGGGACCGTGCTCGAAGGCCCCGAGATCCAATGCCTCATCGACGTGATCGATCGCGCCGAGCAATCGCGGCTTCTCCTCGAACCCACCGCACTCCGCACGCCCCGCCTCGCAGCGTACGCCGAGCGCCTCGCGGACTTCCGGCCGTTGCTGCGCGAGCTCTCGGGCAAGATCGAGCCGAACGGCGAAGTCGCCGACAGCGCCAGCCCGGAGTTGGCCAAAATCCGCCGGCAGATCGAGCAACAGCGCAACCTGATCAACAAGACCCTTGAGCGGTTCGTCCGCAGCCACTACCAAGAGGGCCTGCTGCAAGAGGACTACGTCACCATTCGCAACGGCCGCCTGGTAGTGCCGGTCAAAACGAGTTGGAAGTGGAAGGTCAAGGGCGTGATTCACGGCACCAGCTCAACCGGACAGACGGTGTTCGTCGAGCCGGTCGAGTCGATCGAGCTGAACAACCGCATCGTCAAGATGCTCGAAGACGAGCATGCCGAGGTGCGCCGCATCCTCATCGAACT
>JAKZVK010000183.1:0-14896 GCA_047516085.1 Bryobacterales bacterium | reverse complement strand
GTCGGCGTTTCTGAGCTGCACGAAGACCCCACCGAGATTGTTGTGCGCGCGGGGTGAGTCGGGCCGCAAGCGTAGCGCCGCCATCAACTCGCGTTGTGCTTCCGCTGGCTGTCCCGTGCGCATGTAGGCGAGACCCAGGTCTCCGTGCAGTTCAGCCGACCCCGGACGCCGTTCAACCGCTTTGCGCAGAACCACGATGGCTCGCTCGTACTCCCCGGCTTTGGCGAGCAAGCGTCCGAGGCTCTCGAGCGCGGGACGCAGCTCGGGCTCTCGTTGGAGCGTTACCTGGTAGGCCTCGATCGCCTTGGCGAAGTCCCCAGCGCGGCCATAGGCTTCGGCCAGCTCGTGGTGGTAGTGGCCGCCGACAGGCTCGTGCTTGCGGATGGCTTGGTCGAGTTTCTCGATACCTTTCTTCACATTGGAACCGGTCTTGACTTGGGCAACGGCGATGTCGAGTTCGCGGGGCGAGTCCGGGGGTAGGCTGGGCGGGTAGTAGAGAGCCACTTCACCGCGATACGGCTCTTCGTGTAGCTCGTCCTTGGGAGCGAGCAGGTTGCGCCGCGGTTTGCGGCGTTGGATGTAGTGGTCGGTCATCACCACGTGCACCGCATCGTCGGGACGCCGCTGGGGCATGTGACAGTCGAGACAGTCCGCCGCCTTCGTGTGCCGTCCGGTGGAGACCAGCCGGTCGAAGGCGTCGCCGTGGCAACTCCGGCAGGCCGCGATGGCCACGCGCGCCGCTTCGTCGCCATGCTTGACGTCGTGCGGGTTGTGGCAGGTGGTGCAGGTGAGCGCGCCGCCGCTCGCCTTGAAGCATGCGGACTTGCGAAGCCGGTAGGCGGCGTGGGCGATCTCGAACTTGTCGTCGTGGCCCGCGCCCGGGGCGTGGTCGAAGTGCAACAGGAAATCGCCGAGGGGTTCCCCGGGACGGTAACTGAAAGCTCCGCGTTCGGGGAGGCGCAGCGCGTGTGGCAGCGACTGGACGGTCGTTTCGAGGTGACATTGCATGCAGACTTCGAGCTGCCGCTCGGGACTCAGCCGCGCCGGGTTGACGATGGTCTCGCGCACGCGCTCGATGGGAGGATCGTTCGACTCAAACACCGAGACGTGCTCGCGGCCGGGGCCGTGGCAGCGCTGGCAGTCGATACCCTCGGGCATGTCGGCGGGGTAAGAAAGGTCTCCACCCTCGCGTTGATCCTGTTGCTCCAGGGCGGGGTAGCCGTTGTGGCAGAAGATACAGTCGGCGTTGGCCTCGCGGCGAAATCCCTGATGGTCGGGGCGGTCGTAGCCCGGGCTCATGGCCCAATAGCCTCCATTTTCTGCGTACCAGGCGACGGGCAATTGCGCCAGGCCGCCGTCGCGCGTGCGCCAGAGATAGCTGCGAGAGTGGTTGCCCGAGCCGATCACGTAGTCGATCCGCTTCTCTTCGATGTTGGTTTCTTTGCCGTCGTAGCCGACTTGGTGGCGGCGCACGAAGTAGTCACCGTTGCGCTCGGCCATGTGGTAGTGGCGGCCGGAGGCTTTGTGGTAATAACCGTTTCTCTCGCTGAAGTCTTCGACCATCTTGTCGGCTGTAGGGCGGTAGAAAGATCGGCCCATGCCGTTGAGGCGGTAGGTTTCCCAGATCTCTTGGTGGCAGCCGTTGCAGGTCACGGGATCGACGTAGCCCGCATCTTGGCCCGAGATGTAGACCGGCGTCGGTGATGAATCGGCGAGGCCGTTGGGTTGAGAGTGCCGCGAAATCGCCCAATAGAGACCTCCGGCGAGGACAACGGCAGCCGCCACAATCACTCGCGTGAGCCTCGGCCGCTCAGGGCGCGATTCGCTCTGGGCGTGTGATCTGGTGCCGGACGGCAGAGGGTTTTCCCTGGAGCGGCGCTTGCGGGCGGATCGGTTCTGCTTACCCTTCACTCACCCGTCAGCGTAGTCGGCGCGGGCGGCGTTCGGCAAGTTGAAGCTGTTGAGCGTCGATACTGCGAACCGTCTAGGAGGCCGGTGCTACAATTCGGTACTCCCGTGACCCGGCTTGACGCGGCGCTTCTTGCTGCCGCCGGCCACCTCATCTCATCACCATGAAACTCCGCTGGTGGATCTGCACGCTGCTGTTCCTGGCGACGCTCATCAACTATCTCGACCGCCAGGCTTTCGCGGTAGCGACGCCGGCCATTGTTGAAGAGTTCGGCCTCAACAACGACGACGTCGCCAACATCAATATCGCCTTCACGTCGGCCTACATGGTCGGGCAGCTCGTCACCGGGCGCGTGATGGATGTGCTCGGCACGCGGGTGGGGTTCGTTCTCATCATGGTGTTCTGGTCGGTGTCGGGCATCCTATGTTCGACGGCGCGGGGCATTCTCAGCCTGGGGCTCTTCCGGTTTTGCCTAGGGTTGGGCGAGGCAGGGAATTGGCCCGCGTCGGTGAAGGCCGTTTCGGAATGGTTTCCCGCGCGGCAACGTGGCCTGGGCGTGGCTTACTTTTCGGGCGGAGGCTCGGGCGTAGGCGCCATGATCGCGCCTCTGCTGATCGCGCAGTTGATTCTGTGGTCCGACTGGCGGTGGGCGTTCATCATCATCGGCCTGACGGGTTTCGCCTGGCTGCCCCTGTGGCTGTGGTTTTACCGTAGCCCGCGCGAGCACTCGCTCATTTCGAAGCAAGAGCTTCAAGAGTTGGAGCAAGACCGCGCCTCCCAGGGCGACAGCACCTCCCAAAGGGACGGCTCCGGCGCGAAACCGCAAGGCATGTTCGCCGGATGGGGGGCAGTGTTGCGCTACCGGCAGGTTTGGGGCGTGACGCTGGTGCGTTTCTTCTCCGACTCAATCTTGTGGTTCTACCTGGCGTGGCTCCCGAAATACTTCGTCGATGAACGCGGCTACAGCATGGAAGACATTCGCGACCGCCTGTGGATGGTCTTCCTTCCGGCGATCTTCGCCAGCTTTCTCGGCGGTGGCATCTCGGGCCATCTCATCAACCGTGGCTGGAGCGTCAATTGAGCCCGCAAGACGGTGATGCTGGTGGCCGGGCTGGCAATGGTGTCAAGCGTCGGCGTGGGCCTTGCCGAGTCGGACATCACCGCCCTGGTTCTTTCAAGCATCGCGCTGCTCTCGTTTTACGCCTATTCGACCAATACTCTGACCCTTCCCGCCGACTTGGTCGCGCAGCGGTTGGTTGCCTCGGTGTCGGGCTTTTCGGGCATGGGAGCCGGGCTGGGCAGCGTTCTCTTCACCAAGCTCGTCGGCTATATTGCGGATACCTACTCGTTCACGCCTGTCTTTGTGATGGTAGGCGTCTTGCCGCTGCTTTCGCTGGCAATGCTGTTCATGGTGACCGGTCCCATCAAGAGGATCGTGACGCAGTAGGGGCGAGCCCCCCATTGACCGCCGTGCGCCTCACGTTACAAGCCCTGGTGTTCACGTCGCTGTTGCTTCCGGCGGCGAGGCTGGCTGCTGAAGACCCTCCGGAGCTTGAGATCCGCGTCATCTACGACAACACCTCCGCCCGAGAGGACGTGGAGGCCGACTGGGGTTTCGCCTCGGTCGTGACGTTTCGTGGCCGCCGCGCGCTGTTCGATTCAGGAACGAAACCGGACCTCTTCTTGAGGAATCTCAAGATCATGGGGGTTGAGCCGGGCTCGATCGAAACCGCGATGGTTTCGCATCAGCACCCGGACCATCGCAACGGCATCTATCGGCTCTACCCGTTGAATCGGAACATAGGAGTGCACTTCCTCGATGTGTTCTACGAGAAGGCCTACCAGGAAGCGCTCGCCGTGGAGATGGAGCCCGAGCGCCATACGGGCCCGTTCGAGTTGATCCCCGGCGCCTATTCGACCGGCATGATTCCCGGGGACCCGCCGGAGCAGTCGTTGGCGATCGAGACCTCGAAGGGCCTGGTGCTGCTGGTGGGTTGCAGCCATCCAGGGATCGCCAACATCGTGAGAGAGACGCAAAAGCAGCGCGACGTGGACTCGATTCGCCTGTTGGTCGGCGGGCTGCACATGTTTCGGCAGTCCGCGCAGGAGATTGGCCCGCAGATCAGGCAACTCCAGAAGCTGAACGTCGAAAGCGTGATGCCCGCGCATTGCAGCGGCGACCTCGCGAAAGAGATGTTTCGAGAGGCGTACGGAGTGAACTTCGACACTCTGGGCGCGGGGAAGGTCTTGAGGTTGAACTGATGTCGTCTCCCGCGCAGGCATCGCCTGAGCGACCGGCGACCGCGGGGGGACGGCTCTTCCGAAACACCGAACTGCTACTAATTGCCTACTTCTCCTACACGGCATTGCTCTCGCAGTTCCTCGACATTGAGCCCAACATCGCGGCGCGCACGCTCGTTGTCAACCTGACGGTCGTCACCGGGTACTTCCTGCTGGCTCATTGGGATCGGACCCGCACGGGCGGGGTTTCAACCATCCTCCGCGACTGGCTGCCGATTCCCACCATGATGCTGGCGTACCAGCAGATGGGTTGGTTCGCACCGGCCGCGCGCACGTACGAACTCGAGCAGGCGTGGGTCTACTGGGACCGACTGTTGCTCAACGATTGGAGCCTGCGGGAGGCGACCGAACTGCTGGGGCCGGTGTTGCCGGCGCTCGTCGAGCTTTCCTACACGTTGGTTTACGGGGTCGGGCCGTTCGGTCTCGGCATGCTGTATCTGCGGGGGCAACGGCGGCAGGCCGATCGCTTTTTATTCGTCCTAGTGTTGGGCACGATCCTTTCCTACGCGCTGTTCCCATACTTCCCGTCCGAGCCGCCCCGCAGGGTCTTTCCCGGCGAGTTGTTCCCCAATATCGATACCGTATTTCGCCAATTAAATTGGTGGATCTTGGGGGGCGGCGGGATCTCGACCAGCGTTTTCCCCAGCGCGCACGTCTCCTCGGCGTTTGCCGGCGCCTTTGCGATGTGGATCGTAATGCCGAAGCCGCGCTGGATCTATCGCGGCATGTTCGTGCTGGCCTGCTTCATTTTCTGGGCAACGATCTACGGCCGATACCACTATGCGGTCGATGCGGTGGCGGGACTGGCCGTGAGCCTGGTGGCCTTCGGCACCGGCTGGTGGTCGGATCGAAGGAAGACGGCCTGATGCTTTCTTTCACCATAGGCAGGTGAGGGGGAAGCTGGTGAGGGTGGTCGAAAATGCTGAGCTGTGCCTGGTTCGAATCGCCACGCCCTGTCTGTCCGGCGATCGCGTCCTGACCCGCCACTCAGAGCCGCAAGCGTGAGCTTGCGCTGAGGTACTGCTAGCAAGAGAGGTTGTCGGTTGAGGCAGCCTAGTGGAGGCCCGCTGGTAACTCAGCGGCCGTCGTGGCGAGTCGAACGGGCCCAACGCAGGCTGACGCCTGCGGCTCTGAGTGGGGGGTCGGACCTCGAGGGCAGAGGGGCTCGCCGGGACCTCTAGACTCCACCTCTACCTCCACGGCTCGGTTGATTCCCCGGCGCGCGAGAGCGCGCTACATCTTCCCCGTCTCGACAAACTCCTTGTCGAAGCGCGTGAAGGTGATGAACTGGTAGCCGTCGCTGACCCCGCGTTCCCAGAGCACGCCGACGGTCTTGTCGTTCAGGATGGTGAGGTCGGAGTAGGCGGCGAGTCCGCCGTAGAGGACGTGCTGCTTGCGGAACGTCTGGCCTTCGTCGTAGCTGACGCGCAGGACGAGGTGCTTGCGCCTCGGGCCGGTCGGACCCGTCCATAAGATGCGATTGCGGTCGTCGCCATCGGCTTCGAGCGTGTAGCGTTCGATCGAGGTGCAGACGGCGGTCACTTGTTGGCCTGGGACGGGTGTGGACCACATCTTGCCGCCATCGGGGCTGACGGTGAGCCAGCGCCGGTCGCCACCGCCTTGCCGGGCGTCCATCATGACGGTGCCGTCGGCCAGCTCCACTACCTGATTCTCGTTCGTGAGAGCCAGAATCAGGTCGCCGCGCTGCCAGGTGGCGCCATGGTCGTCGCTAAATATCACGTAGGCGCGCATGGCGTGGATTCGCCCACGGTAGTCCCCGACGGCGCCTTCCAGATAATAGGTGTCGGACTTCATGGCCGCGGGGATGACGAGTCGGCCGCTGCGTGTCTGAATGGCGCCGCCGGGGCCGAGGAACATCGCTCCCCAATGGTCATAGTCGCGCGACGCGCGAGTAAGGTCGCGCGCGTCGGACCACGTTTTCCCGTTGTCGTCGCTGTGGCGGGCCCATGCCTGGTTGTTGGACGTGCCGGGCCGCGATCGCTCAGTGCCGAACCCGGGCTCCCAGCGGTTGTAGAGGATCCAGACGCGGCCGGTGTCGCGGTCAGTAACGGGTGTCGGGTTGGACGCGGACCAGCCCTCACCGGGGTCATCGAGCACCACCAGGGACGACCAAGTAGCGCCTTGATCGGTGCTTCGTTTCGTGACCAGGTCGATGTCACCGCCGCCGGGGTCGTGGCGGTTCTCCTTGCGGCCTTCGGCGAAGGCGATCAGTGAGCCATCCGGGGTGGTGACAATGGTCGGGATTCGGAACGTGTGGTAGCCCTCGGCACCGGCCGTGAAAACATCCACGCTGGTGAACAGGGGTTCCGCCAAGGCTGCGGCCGATAGCAGGACTGCCGCAAGGCAGGTGAACAGCGCACAGGTTCTCATAGCGGCTCCTCCGACAGACCGCGAGTCTACACCAACTTGCACCGGCTTGCAAAGCTCTGACATGGCCGTGTCGAGGCCGCACCCGTGGGCGTCGGGACCGGGGCCCACGCCGGCAACCAAAAGTGTGAAGATTTACATGGACTTTCGATCGGAATCGCGTTACAGTCTTAATGCGCGGGGTCACGTCCCCCCCAGTCGTTCACCCCGCCGACCTTCGTTCTGTCTTGGGTGCGGGGAAACATCGGGATCTTCTTTCGAGTCGGCCGCACCGCCGAGGCTTGACGGAAAAAGGAGAACCCATCATGAAGAAGAGACAACTCTTCAGCCTTTTCATCGCTTTCGCCCTTCTCACAATTGGTCTTCATGCCGAGGAGCTATTTCTGCCCCCTGCCGGCAAAGATGTCTTCCCAGCGACGCGGGCGACGGTGAGGCTGCAACTGAACGTACTGTTTCTGGGCCCGGCAGCAAAGGGCTTGGGCGGGGAAACCGGGCTGATGGAGATCGATTTGAGTGGACCCACCGTCATCGAACGAAGCGGTCCCGACTCAAGGGGCACCATCCAGACGGAGATCGTATCAATGTCCCTTACCGGCGGGGGCGGGACGAGAATCCGGCTAGATCCCACGCAGCGGTCGTTGGGCGAAATCCAAGGAGACCCTGAAAACCCGTTCCAGGCCGACAGCTTCTTCGATGTATTCTTCGAGATCGAAGTCCCCCAACTGGGCGTGCTGAGGCCTGTCGATATCGACGGCCAGCCGACGCCGGTACGGATGAGTTCGACGATCGGACATATCCCTCCGATCGGATCCGTGTATTTTGGGGAGCAGCAGGTCAGCCTCGCCTTTGTCAATGATCGTATTCCCGTGGCCACGCTGATCCACGTCCAGCATGACGTGGGTCGTCCTCCGAAGCCTGAAACCCGCGGGGAAGTAAGCCGCGTCTTCTCGTGCTTCTACGAGTGCAAGCCGTCCGGCCTGCAGGGCTTCTGGCAGGAGATCACCACGCTGATGCTCGTGAACCAAAGCGCGACCTTCCCCATCACCGCCGACGTCCTGTACTTGAACGGCAACGAGCGGGCGATCGCCAGGACCCAGCTGGATCTCAGCCCGTTGGACCTTGACGAGATTAATGTCTGCTCGACGTTGGAGAACGGCCTGGGAGCGTTCGGCGTACCACAAGCCGGGGTGATCGAGGTGGTTCTCTCTCCCGCCGGGGGAGTCTATGGTTGGGTGAAGAACTTGACAGGCCGATTCAATCGTCTTCAGCCGGAGCCGTTCTTGGGCTTTATCTGGGGGGTCGGCAAGACACAGTGTCGATTGGTCGGGCCCAATGTTGTAACGCCGGACCAGCTCCGTCCCATCCTCAATGATACGCGGAGAGTTGAGCCGGTTCTGATCGAAGGAACCGAGGATGACCTGTTCTAGGTGACGTGACTCGGACAGAATCACGCCGATGGCGGCTCCCAGGAGTTGCCCTCATAGAGTGGTGGGACGCCTAGCGAGCCACTCAACACGGATCGGCGCGCAATGCTCCTACAACTGCACTCGCCGTCGGCCGGCATGCGGAGGTGAACGATGACAACGCAACGGAGGGGCGCTTACGGGATGACAGGAAAGAGCCGAACCGCCCAAGTTTGGACCCAGTGCGGGCGAGCGCGTCGATTCGCAATGGCGGGGCTGCTGGCAGCCGGGGTGCTGTTCGCCCAGGACCCCCCGGCTGGCTTTCCCCCGGCCGGAATCGATGAGTTTGATTCATCCGCGATTATCACCATCGACCTAACGTCCAGCGGCGGACCCGAGACCACCGTCACCATTGTCGGCCCCACTCGCATCGACCGCAGCGATGCGTTTAACCCAGGCGATGGGCGCAACATCATCGAGACGGAGATCCTTTCGATGGAACTGCGGGGCACGAGCGCTCTCGGTCGCATCACACTGCGCGAGAGCGGCCGCAAGCAGTCGTCCGGCATCATCAGGCAACAGACAGCCGGCCAAGACTTCCCGGCGGAATCGTTCTTTGATGTGTTCGCTGAGGTCACCACGGACGTTGGTGTGTTTCACAACGAGGAGCCGATTCGCCTGCAGGCGGTAATCGACGAGATTCCACCTTTTCAGGCAATGTACATCCCGGACGCGACCTTTGTGGGCGTCGATCTTTTCAATGCAGCGGGAGTGCGCGTGGGAGTTCTGCGGCATGCCGCTCATTTCGTGGGCCAAGCACCGTCTTTCTCCGTGGCGCCGGCGGGGCCATCGGGCCTGTTTCCGGCCACGCTATTCGATGTCCCGACGGCACCCGCGATTCTCAGCGCCAACCTAGGACTCGCCGGCGGAGATGATGTCGATGGCCTTTCCTACGGCATCGATTACATCGCGCCCATCTTCGAGGCTCGTTTTTCGGTGGACGAGCGAGCCGTCGGCCTTCCGGGCACTGCCGTTTTCAGCGAGTCGGGCAAGACACCGCCTCAAGCGCACGGCGATGAGTTTCGCGTCTCGTCCCCACCGGCCTCGGGCAACCTGAACACTCAAGTGCTCGACGAGAACGGCGACACGGCTCCCCGCTTTCCGCTGCTTGTCTCCGACGACGTCGACGCCCTGACGGAGCCTCCCACGAGCTTGGTGGACCCGGACGGCAACGGCACGCCGGATCTTCCGGTTTACCTTTCCCTCGCGGCCGGCTCGCCGACGTTGACTGGGATCGGCGCCGGTCCGGCCGACATTCTTAGAACGATCGGCGGCGCCCCGCCCACCGTGCTTTTCACGGCCGCCGACTTGGGACTTCAGACCGGAGACGACATCGACGCATTTTGCTACGACGACCGCGCGCAGACCCTGCTCTTCTCTCTGGCGCCGGGTTCTCCCACGCTCGGTCCCGGCCAAGGCCCGGCAACGCTGTTTCTGGTCAGGAACCCGCCGGTTCCCGCGCCGCCGCTTGAGTTCGCTTCTCCGAACTCATTGGGGTTGCGGATCGAGGACAACCTGAATGCACTCAAGTGCATCCTGCCGGAGGTCGACCACTTCCCGGAATCAGTGGCGGTCGCCGCGGTGAACCAGGCTGAAGTGGTGCTGCGGGGCCCAACAACCGTTCACGTTGGGGTGGGCCCGGGAGGCGATACAGGCGACACGCCGGCGAAACGGCATCAACCGATCGACACGGTGCCCGTCGAGATCGTGCAGATGGATCTCGTGGGAGAAACTCCTCTGGGCACGATTCAAGCGACCGTGCGGACCGAGGATGGAAGTCCGTTCGAGAGGTCGCTCGGGTTCTTCGTTGAGACGGATAACCTGACGGATGGAGTGCTCGACGTGCGTCCGTTCACCCGGGAAGGGAGTCTGGAGGCACGACTAAAGGTGTTCCTGCAATTGCAAGTCGGGCAACAAGTCCTACATCACGAAGAGCCGATCCATATGTTCGGTCTCTTCAGCAACAAGCCTCCGCTGTTTGGCGAGCAGCTCACCAGCCCGAGCCAGGTCGAGCTGGTGAATGAGGAGGGTACGCCGGTGGGCATCCGGATGGAGGCTTTCTCGATCGTTCCGAATGCCCTGGGACCGCTGCCCATTCTCAACGCCGGTGGAACGGCGAATGCCGGCGACTTCCGGCTTGGGAGCGCCCCGAACTCGATCAACTCCTCTTTTGGTGTCAACTTCTCCGACCGAGTCGAGCTGGCTGCCTCGCTGCCTCTTCCAACGAAACTGGCGGGCGTGAGTCTGCGGGTAAGAGACAGTGCCGGAACCGAGCAAACTCCCGGACTCTTTGTCGTGACGCCGAATCAGGTGAACTGGGCTTTGTCCGGGGCCACCGCTCCGGGGCTTGCCCAGCTCACGCTCACGCGAGAGGGTGATTCGAAAGGCCTATTGCTTGACGACTTTACCTCAACCCGCACGTTTCTCGTAGTCCCCGTGAGTCCCTCGATTTTTACGGCCAATGCCGACGGTCAGGGAGTGCCGGCCGCTAATTCCATCCTGGTACTGCCCGACTTTACGCAAGTCATCGCGTTGGTGTTCGACCCGGCGCTGCCCTCGGGCCAGCGCGTTCCTGTGCCGATCAGTTTGGGCGGAGAGAATGACCTTCTCTTTCTAAGCCTGTTTATGACGGGTATTCGGGCAGGCATCCCCGGATCGCCGCTGGCGAAGGGCGCCCCACCCCAAGTAACCGCGACTGTGGGAGGAGAAGCCGTCGGTGTTATAGTGGCGGCGTCCCCGCAGTTTGTCGGCGTCGATCAGGGGAACCTGGGCCCGTTACCGCGAAGCCTGATCGGCAGCGGAGACGTGGATGTTGCGTTAACCGTTGGCGGGGTCCAGTCAAACATCGTCACCGTCAATATTCAGTAAGATACGCGACGTTAAGCCGTCTGATACGACCACCAATTGAAAGTCGGCAGGTTCGAGCTCATCCGGAAGGTCCCACCAAAGGCAGACCTGCCGGATGAGGGTTTCGTGCGCCTGCGAGCGATCATTCGCACCGACGGACGCGTCACGGTCGATAAGAGGGCGGTCGAAGGCCCGCGATCGTTGCACGAGAAAGCGCGAGAGGCGGTCGAACAGTGGCGTTATCAAGCGGGCGAACTCGGCGGTCAACCAGACGAACGGGTGCTCATTGTGTGCGTTCCTTTCGGGCCGACGTCCTGTCCTCCGGAGTCCAGCCAGCAAAACCGTTGATCATCCGGGAACAATCACAGGCAAGACCCGTGGTAGCAGTTGAACCTCGAGCGGCAGCGTTCCGAGAGCCTCGCCGTCTACTTCGATACGTGTGGTTTCGGCTGACTGCGCTACCACTTTAGACGCCCTGAAGTGTCTTACCTTCGCGTGTTGATAGATATCGTCTGAGTAGAGGACGGGCAGATCGCGGACCAACTCGAACATGTTGAGCCGGTCGATCGTCGTAACCTCGAACTGCCCGTCATCGAGCACGGCCGTCGGGCAAGGATGCATGCCGCCGCCGTGGTAGCGGCCGTTGCCGATGGCGATGTTCGTGATCCAGAACTTTTCATCAAGCGGCGTATCGTCGAGTTGTAGCCGCACGTGCTTGGCTCTGTAGGTGAGGAATACCTCGAGCGTCGCGTACAAAAAAGCGACACCCCCGCCCAGCGGACTCAAAAAGTTCTGGGCCCGCTTCGAAACGTCGCCTCCCATCCCCAAGCTGACGACGTTGACGAAATAGCGCTCGACGGGCACGCCGTCGTAGCCGTTGAGCCGCACTCGACCCACGTCGATCGTCATCGTGCGCCCGGCGGCAATAACCTCCACCGCTTTGTCGATCTCGGATGGGAGTTGCAGCGTCCTCCGAAAGTCGCCGCCCGTGCCGATGGGGATGATGCCGAGGACCGCTTCGGGGCGCACGGGCTTGTCGTCCCGCAAGAAGCCGTTGGCGACCTCGTTGATCGTGCCGTCCCCTCCCACGGCGATGACCAAGTTGTGGCCGGCTTCGATTGCGCTTCGAGCGAGTTCGGTGGCGTGCTGAGGGTGGGAGGTAAACCTCTCCTGGACACCGCCGAAGCGCTGTTGCAGCAACGCGGCAATGCCCGGCCAAACCTTCAGCGTGCGGCCGCCGGCAGCCTTCGGGTTCAGAATCGCGACGGGATACTTCGCTTCGGGCAAGACCTATTTTCGCAGGTGAGGATTGCGCCGGTAGATGTCGTCGATCGTGTCGCGCAACGTTGTCATCGGATCGCGGGTCTGGAAGCCCAACTCGCGTTGCGCCTTCGACGAATCGCAATACCAGTAAAGGTTCGACATCCCAATGGACGCATCGTCGAGTTCGAAGGTCCGGCCCACCAACGGCAGCACGCGGCGAGCCGCCCGCGCACCGAACAGCGACACCCCCACCGGCAGCGACAGCGCGGGGGCTTTGATGCCCGTGATCGACGAGACGCGGTCGATCCACTCGCGGAAAGCCCAATTGGGTCCGGTCAGTAGATACCGCTCACCGATCTTGCCGCGCTGCATGGCGGCGATCAGTCCCGCTGCGGCGTCCCGTGCGTCCACGAGGTTGAGCCCGCCATTCGGAACCGCTGCGATCTGACCCTTGAGAAACAGAACGATGTCGTGAGTCGAAGACTGCCTGTCGTCGCCGGGGCCCAGTAGCAAACTGGGATTGACGACGACGATCGGCAGCTTCTCATGCTTGACGTACCAAAAAGCGAGCTTCTCGGCGTAGATCTTGCTCAAGTAGTAAGGCCATTGGGCGACGATCTCGTTTGTGTAGGGAGATTGCTCGGTATGGAGCACCGGCTGGCGGCTGACGGCGACGGTCCCGGAGGAAGAAACCACCACGATTCTCTTCGTACCGGATTCTCGGGCTGCTTCGCAAACGTTACGGGTACCCTCCACGTGTGTCTGATAGAGCGGCCAGGGGTCGGTAGGGCTGCGATCGACGACGCCGGCAAGGTGATAGATCTCGGCCGCGCCGTCGGCGGCTCGAGCGACGTCCTCTCGTGACGTAATGTCACCCTGAGCGATCTCAACGCGATCGTCGTCTGGAGCCGATGCGCTACGGCACAACAGCCGCAACCGGGCGTCGGGTTCCGCCTGCTTGAGTTGCTCGACGAGATGCGTGCCGAGGAAGCCGGTGGCCCCCGTGACGAGAACGGTTTTCATGACGCTAGATCGATTCGGGGACGCCCGACACATCCGCCATGCCGATGGGCGGGATGTGCATCAGCGTGACGCTGGGCTTGTGGCCAACATGGGATTGGGCCATGGCGAGCGCCTCGTCCATCGTCGCGGCACACTCCCAGCCCATCACCTGTGCCGCGGTCGGGTCTTCCGCGCCCACGACGATCACCTTCCCCACGTGCGCCCGGCCGTTCTCCCCCCAGTACCACATGTAGAACGGGTGGACGCCGTGGTAGGCGTGGCCGTGCCGGTACATCTCGATGTACTCGGGGTTGTGGGCGAACTCCGCCTCGTATTTCTGCTGCAAGACGAAGGAGTCGGTTGTCTCGGGCAGAATCCGGTGGAAGAACTCGATGTACGACGGATGGTGCCTCGGATCGAAATCATTGTAGAGCGGGTGCGTCAAGATCAACACGCCGTTCTTCTTGACGACCGGCATGCCACGGTACATGTTGTGGAAATAGCCGAGCGCCAGCACCTGCACCAGCAGCGGATTGAGAATCGAGTTGACGTTGTAGGGCGAGATGAACGGGATGCCGTAGACCACGGCGTCCGTTTGGCCATCGAGCGGCACGCCGTACTGCTGATAGCAGTAGGCCAGCGTCTTCTGGTGCGTTGGCAGCGTCGCGCCGGCGTGGGCGGCGATCATTTGATATGGCGCCGGTACGGAGAACAGGATCTTGCGTTTCGTGCTGCGCGGCAGGGCTTTGAGCGACGCCTGTGCCGTCCGAAAGGCCACCTTGTCGAAGGCGTTGTAGTGATCTTCGTTTTTGACGAAGAACGACATCGCCGGGTTGAACATCCCGTTGTTGACGACGGTCTCGACGTGGAAGACCTTCAGCGCTGAGTTGATCACCTTCGCCATGCGGTCGCAGGAATCGGTCAGCGCCGAGTGCTTGTGGTCGAAGTACGAGTCGCACTCGCGGATGGTCTTGGGGTCGTGGTGTGCCTGGAGCGAGGCGTAGTCACACAGGCCCACGCCGACCGACTTGCTGCCTCCGTTCATCGAGGCCAAGTTGATGTTGACGTAAATCAGAAGGTCCGACTCGGCGGCGCGCCGGTTGATGCGCACGTGCTCGCCTAGTTCGGTCTGGCCCAATTCGACCATCCCGTCGGGCGCCTCGCCGTCGTGGTTGTAGAGCCGATCGGGGTGGTAGGCGTCGAAGATGTGCTGGCCGACGGCGTGGCGGATCTCGAACTCCTCCATGCGGCGGTGGAACGACGTGGCGATGATGATGTGAACGTCGCTGACGCCCTTCTCGGCGAGAAGGTTGAGCACGATCGTGAGTACCGATTCGCGCAGGTCGGGCCGCGACATCTTCGGCAGGGGCAGAGAAACGTCGTCGATGGCGATCGTGACTTTCATCCCCGGGCGCAGGAGCGCGACGAGCGGATCCATCTCTTCGGGATGCTCGAGCGCCCACGCGATGCCGGCCTCGCGGTCGGGCAGACCGGCGATGGTCGGCTTGGGGTAAACGACACGCGTCCCGGCGGGCATCTTGATGTCGAGCAGGTCTTCGCCGGACCACAGCAGCCGGTTGGCGGAGCGCTCTTCGAGGTGAACGACGCAGCCGTCGGTGGGGACCAAAGCGTTGCGTCCGACGGCGTTGGGCGTGGGGTCGCCGAATTCAAAGTCGGAGGTCACGCGGATGGATTCGACTTGGGTCGCCATGGTTTTGCGATG
>JAKZVK010000182.1:0-2922 GCA_047516085.1 Bryobacterales bacterium | reverse complement strand
TCCCGGGGGTCCTTGACCAGGCACCGTCTCAGCAACGACCGGACGCGCTCCGGGACGTGGCCGCCAAGCGCCGAGATGTCCGGAGCCCGGAGCAGGACCGACGCCAGCATCTCCGAGACGTCGCCGGCCTCGAACATCTTGCGGCCGGTCACCATCTCGTACAGCACCGCGCCGAACGCCCAAACATCCGCCCGCTTGTCGACGGCCTTCCCCTTCGCCTGCTCGGGGCTCATGTACGCCGCCGTCCCGATCACCATCCCCATCTGCGTGGCTGCGGCCGTCAGCGAGATGGTCGGAGATGCCGACACGTTCGGATCGCTCGCATCCGGCTGAAACGCCTTCGCCAACCCAAAGTCCAGCACCTTCACCGTGCCGTCGGCCTTCACCTTCACGTTGGCCGGTTTCAGGTCACGGTGGATGATCCCCTGCTCATGCGCCGCTTCGAGGGCTTCGGCGATCTGCTTGGCGATGGGCAACGCCTCGTCAATCGGGATCGGCCCTTCGGCAATACGATCCGCCAGCGTCGGCCCCTCGACCAGTTCGAGCACGAGCGCCTTGGTGCCCTCGGCTTCTTCCAGCTCGTAGATGTGCCCGATGTTGGGATGGTTCAGTGAGGCGAGGACTTTGGCTTCGCGCTCGAAGCGGGCCAGGCGGTCAGGGTCCGCTGTGAATGCGTCAGGCAGGACTTTCAGCGCCACGTCCCGGTCGAGCTTGGTGTCCCGCGCTTGGTACACCTCCCCCATCCCGCCGGCGCCAATGCGGGCCGTGGCCTCGTACGATCCGAGCCGTACGCCAGGGCTGAGAGACATGGCTATCGGGTCACTGCACACGCTGCGACTGCCACGTACGGGTGTCGTTGTCCCGGCGGGCGACGCCACGCATCGTCGAGTCGTCGACCTCGGCCCGGTAGTCGGTGCCGGCGGCGCGGAAGGTGAAAATGGAGCCGCTCAGGCCCCCCTCCTCTATTGGAACCGTCTGGCCACCAGCGGCCAGCCAACCGGTCACCGTTTGAAACCGCTGCTCCAAGTGTAATTGGCTACCCACGTCGTCCGTACGCCAGATCCCCCCGACCTTGGCTGGAACGGTCCACAGGTGTGCTGTGCAAAAGCCGGGACAGGGGTCGAGGACGATCGTCTGGTCCGGGTCCCATCCGGGGGCTTCCGGGTCGTCATCTGTTCCGCGCATGTCCCACGTGTTCGAGACGATCCGGGTGCCAGGTCTGAGGGCGAACAGCGTGGGTCGGAGCCGGAGCGTGAGATCGGGCAAGAGGAACATCGTGATCACCGTGGCGGGTGAGAAGTCGAACGCGAATAGATCGGCCGCAATGAACTCGGTGAGGTCCGCGACACCGGCCTCGGCAGCGTTCCTTCGCGACAGCTCCACCAGGCCGGCGTCGAGCTCGACGCCGATCGCCCGCGCTCCAATCCGAGCAGCCGAGATAACCACCCGGCCATCGCCCGAGCCAAGGTCGATCAGGAAGTCGGTGGGGGCAATCGCCGCCATCTCGAGCATCGTATCGACGAGGACCTGCGGTGTCGGGACCCAGGGCGCGTCTTTCCCTTCTTGACCGAGCGTGGGCCGAGATCGTTGGCCCGCGGGGAGGGCAGGCCACAGAAACTGGCTCGCGAGGATCAGGGCGAGCGCGGTTCGGCGTATGGCGGGGGGCGGTCGTCTTGTCGTTGCGGCCACTGTCGATTGACCAAAGAGACGGCAGCTATCCTACCTGGGCTCGACCACGCCGATCATCTGGTGCGGCCGAGTTGCGTGTCGGTGGCGCGATAGACCTGGCCCATGCCGCCCTCGCCGATGAGGGCGGTGACGTCGTAATGGCCGAGGCGGATACCAGCCTGCAAGGGCATCAGTTCGTTTTGATCCTCAATCGAGCATGAAGGGGTTCAGACTTATCTCGCTTTCGCCTGTTTATCCTGTTTCTTCTGCTTCTTTGCTGCGTCCTTTGCGGCTCGTTGCTTCTGGCCCTTATCCTTGTCCCTCTTACCGCCTTTGTCTCCCATTGCAGGTCTCCCTTGTCGCAGACGCGCACGAGCTGGATTGCCCGGCGATGGATGGTTCCGTCATGCATCTTGGTCAACTCCGCCCAGCGTTGTGGATCACGGCGGTCACGTCGTAGTGCCCCAGCCGGGAGCCGACCTGGAGGGCCATCTGTCTGTCTATCGGGTGGTCAGACGCCGCGACAGGGCCATTCTACGCCTCGGCCGCTCCGTCGCCCCGAAGGTCGTCAGCCAAGCGCCCCGAAGCACCGATTGAGCGCCTGGATGGCCCCTGGCCCCCGGAGGGCCGGGAAGCCCGCGGAGCAACCGAACGACGGGTTTCTAGAGGGTGGTCAGTCCGCGTAGAACTTCGCACACTACGTCTCGACCAAGGCGTCGAAGCCCGCCTCGTTGAGGACACGGTTCAGCCGCTCGTAGAACGGGTGGCCCGCGCTTCGCGGCAGATCCGCGCTGGCCACCCACATCGACCGTTGCCGCGCACCGGGGCGGCGTTTGCCCATCGACATCGGAATTAGTGTAGAGACCGGGATCGGTCCTGTCGATCCCTGTCAGTGTACGTCGTCAAACCAATCCGGACCAATGAGCTCGTTTCGTAAGAGCGACTTTCTGCCGGTTATCCGCCCGCGGCGGTGTGTGTAGATTCTCTTGCTTTCGTTGTGCCAACGTCCTCCGTTTGATCTGTGCCCTCCGCGCGAAGATCACCGGCCGCCGTCCCTCATACACGTCAGCCGGCGTCACGTTGTCGAGCGCCTCATGCAGGCGTCGGTGATTGTAGTCGTCGACGAAGCGGGCGATGGCGCGTTGCAGTTCCCACGGGCTGTAGTACTTCTCGAGTTTCACGACGTTCTTCATCGAGCGGTGATAGCGTTCGATCTTGCCCTGCGTCATCGGGTGATACGGCGCCCCACGGGTG
>JAKZVK010000181.1:0-9363 GCA_047516085.1 Bryobacterales bacterium | reverse complement strand
GGTGGGGGAGTCGGCCGTGTCGGATCCGTGTTGTCCATCTTCCCCCGCACTCCAGACTCGCTACTGCCGCGTCAGCGTGCCCACGATCTCCACGTCCCCGCAGTCGTCGCTGGTCGCGGTTTGGAGAAAGCGCGCCGTGTTACCCGAGAACGTCAGCATCGTGGGCGCTGGGGTGATGGTGCCGCAGGTGTCGTCGCCCATGGGGATGGGCGCGGCATTGATGATGGAGTCGGGCGGGAACGTGACGCGGCCGGTGTCGTCTACGGTCCCGGTGACCGTGTCGAGGGCGCTGGTCTCGTCGAAGATCGCGATCGCGCCCGTGATTGTGAGCTGTGCCCCCGCTTGCACCACGGTGATGTGCATAGTTCCGCTCAGGCTCACCATGACCGCGCCTCCTGCGAGCGCGGCGGTGATCGTCAGCGGGCCCTGATAGGTGCCCGCGACATTCGGAATTTGCGGCTGCGGGGACAGAGGGGTTGGGCTGACCGGCGTGGTGGGGCGGCTGTCCCCGCCGCACGCCGCGGTGGCCACGATGAGGACCGCGCAGGTGGCCAAGCGCAGGATGTGCGATCGTCGCCGTGCCATCACCACTAATCGTAACATAACGTCCTTTATGTTACGTATATCTGAGAGGGAATAACCTCCCGCTGCAGACCCGCACGCGCCCTCCACACCCGCCGCACCTACAGTGCTGGAGGCCAGACTCTAAACCCAAACGCTACTCAAAGGTGGGGGGGACGTCGACGCCGACTGGTCGTACCTCAGCAAGCGAAATCCGCCACGGGAGCTACCCCGAAAAACCCCTGCGAACGATGAGCGACTTTCGACCCATTATGGCGGAGGCGACCGTTTCCCAGCAGACACTTCGAGGCTTCACGCGGTGTCGCCACGTCGGGTCATAGGCGACGCCGCAGGGCGGATCTTTTTCGCGAGGCACGGGAAAGTTCTGACAGGCGCTCTCGGAGACCTCGTGCGAGAGGGCACTTTCCCTTGTGGCCTTAAGTTTGCTACGCTGAGCGCTGGAAGAATGCTACGTGCAATGGCGCTGCTGATCGTGATGGCCCTCGTCGGGGTGCCGGCAAGTGCGCTCGCATGTGAGTTGTGGTGCGGTCACTCTGGG
The DNA here is from genome assembly GCA_047516085.1 of Bryobacterales bacterium. Lineage (GTDB taxonomy): Bacteria > Acidobacteriota > Terriglobia > Bryobacterales > UBA6623 > JAKZVK01. Next base: position 8,243 of record JAKZVK010000181.1, on the reverse strand, counting down.
GGGGCGCACCATCAGAGCGCCGCTGGCCATGACGGGATGGCCACCCATGCCGCGAGGCAAATGTCAGCCATCGGCAGCTGCCATGCCGAAGCGGCGAGTTCCACCTTCCTGACCAAAGCCAGGCAGACCGCACCACGAGCCTCCGTGTGGTCACTCGGAACGCTGGCGGTCCCTACGCCGCCCCTTCTCGCCGGGCCAGCCAGCACGATACGGTGGGGGGGCTCTCGGGCCCAGCCGCCAGGCGGGCCCGTGCGGCACGCCGTCCTCCGCATCTGATCCCTCCGCAGGCGTAGCTCCGACGCTACGCGCCACTCCGACCCGATCCAACGAGGAAACCTTGTTCGCGCCGGCGCTCTCGACGGCGTCGCGTGGAGATACCACTCGGAAATGCGCGGGCGGCGGCAGGCACTCCGGCCCGAGCCGTCCGGAAGAGCGATCGAGACCGTTTAGATGCTGAGATTCTTGAAGAACTGGCTCCAGGTGATGGAGCAGAGGCAGCCCAGATGAAACGTGCGCGTCTTTCGATAACGGTGGTGCTCCTGAGTGCATGGCTGTTCGGGATCGACCCGTTGCGGGCGCAGTCCGCCGATGACCTCACGGTGTCCCCGGCGTTTTACGCTAAGGATGCCCAGCTTGGTGCGTACATCACCGACGCGCTCCAGCGAAACCCGGGGATCCGCGAGGCGGCGGCCCGCTACCGCGCTGCCCTGCAGCTGGTCCCGCAGGTGCGCGAGTTGCCCGACCCGATGGTGACGTTCACCCAGGCGCTCCGCAGTGTCGAGACGCGCGTCGGGCCGCAACGCCAGACCGTCATGTTGAGCCAGGCGTTTCCCTGGTTCGGCACGCTCGCGCTCAGGGAGCAGGTGGCCGTTCAGGCTGCGGCCGCCCAGTACCACCGGCATGTCGTCAGCCAGCGTGATGTCATCGCCAACGTCAAACAGGCGTTCTACAACCTGGCGTATGTTGACGCGGCCCTGGCGATCACCGAGGAAGAGCGAGCGCTCCTGGAACATTACGAACAGCTGGCCCAGGCCCGTTTCGCCACGGGCCAGGGACTGCAGCAGGGAGTCATCCGGCTGCAGGCAGCGATCACGCAGGTGATCAACCGCCTGGAACTGCTCAACCAGCAGCGCGTGACGCTGGCGGCGCGCGTGAACACGTTACGGGACGAGCCGCCGGAACAACCGGTGCCGCGCCTCGGTGCGCTCACGGTGCCGCAGGTGACGCTCGATCTCGATCGGCTCTACACAATCGGCGACCGGAACGGTCCGGATCTCCAGGCCGCCGTCGCGTTGATTGAGCGAAGCGAGCGGGGCATCGCCCTGGCCAAGAAGGCCTTCTGGCCCACCGTCACCGTAGGCGTGGGGTACCAGTCGATCGGAGGGCGCGCCGATCCGGCCGGCCGGCTCACACCCCCAGCCGACAATGGGAAGAATCCCCTGACACTGTCGCTCGGGGCGACGGTCCCCCTGTGGCGAAGCAAGATTCGCGCCGGGGTCGAGCAGGCCAATGAAGATCTGGTGGCCCAGCACGAGAGCTATGCCCGGATGCGCAACGAGATGGAGTTCTCCGTGCGGGATGCGGTGATCAGGCTCCAGACGCTGCGCAGTCAGATCGACCTCTTCGAGCAGGTCTTGATCCCACAGACGGAAGAGACCGTGCGGTCAACCGAAGCCGCGTACGAGAACGCGCAGTTGGGCGTTTTGGATCTACTGGACAGCGAACAGATGCGACTGGACATCCGGCTGATCAACGCTCGCTATTACGCCGACTATCTGGTGGCCCTCGCTCAGCTGGAGCAAGCGATCGGCACCGTGGTTCCACAACAGTGAGGACGGTCATGACCAAGAGACTGACGGGCGGGATCGTGGGATTCATCACCGGCGTCACCCTTGCTGGCCTGGTGGCCTACAACCCCGCTGGATGGCCGTGGTTGACCGGTCTTCCGGGCCCCGGCGTCGGTGTCACCGGCGCTCCACAAACCGCGGCGCCAGAGGATGGCGAGCACCGGATCGCGCATTGGCGGGCCCCGATGGACCCGACGTTCGTGTCCGATCGGCCCGGCAAGTCCCCGATGGGCATGGACCTGATACCGGTGTATGAGGACGAACTGAATGCCGTGGCGGCACCCGGCACGGTCCGGATCGATCCAAGCTTTGCCCAGAACATGGGCGTTCGCACCGAACCGGTCGAGCGGCGCGACATCGCACTGACGATTCGGACGGTCGGCACGCTCGCCCATGACGACAAGCAGATTGCCTGGGTGAACACGAAATACGAGGGATGGATCGAGAACGTTGCCGTGAACTACGTCGGGGAAACGGTGGAATCAGGGCAGGTGCTCTTCGATATCTACAGTCCCCAGCTCGTGACGACGCAGCAGGAGTATCTCCTGGCGGTCGACTACGCCGCGCGATTCGAGCTGTCCGCCTATCCGGACATTGCGGCGCGGGCTCGCGCCCTGGTCGGCGCGGCCCGGCAGCGCCTGCGGCAGTGGGACATCACCGATGCGCAAATCGACGCGCTCGAAGGTGCAGGCACCGAGCGCCGGACACTATCGGTGGTCTCGCCCGTGGCCGGCGTCGTCGTCGCAAAGATGGACCAGGCGCTCGACGGCATGTACGTCCGCCCCGGGATGAACATCTACAAGATCGCCGACCTCACGACCATCTGGGTCGACGTCGAGGTCTTCGAGAATCAAGTGGGGTCGCTGCGTGTCGGCCAGCGCGCGATCGTCGAACTGCCCTACTTGCTGGGCGGCCCGTACACCGGAGTTGTCCGGTACCTGTACCCGCATTTCAACGAGCAGACTCGCACGATGACCGTGTCAATCGAGCTCGAGAATCCGGACCGGACGCTCCGCGCCGACATGTACGCGAACGTGACCTTCGAGGTCCCCGCCGCGCGAGATGTGTTGACTGTGCCGGAAGAAGCGGTGATCCGGAGTGGCACACGCGATGTGGTGGTCCTCGAACGTGGGCCGGGTACGTTCCGGGTCGTGCCGGTCGCGCTCGGTGCCAACGGCGGCGGATTGTGGGAGGTACGGGACGGTGTGGCCGATGGCGACCGGGTTGTCGTCTCTGCGCAGTTCCTCATCGACTCGGAAAGCAACCTCAGGGAGGCGATTCAGAAGATCGTGGCGGAGACCACCAGCGACACCCCGCCGGGCGAGTTGCAGCGCTGACCGGTATTCGAGAGGACGAGCATGCTGAGCAGGATCATCGACTGGTCGATCGGGAACAAGTTCTTCGTCATCCTGGCGACGGTTCTCGTGATACTGGGTGGTGTCCGCGCCCTGTACGTGATCCCGCTGGATGCGCTGCCGGATCTCTCCGATGTGCAGGTCATCGTCTTCACCGAATATCCAGGTCAGGCGCCGCAGGTCGTCGAAGACCAGGTCACGTACCCGATCACGACCCAGCTGCTGGCGGCGCCGTTCGCCGAAACCGTACGCGGCTACTCGTTTTTCGGGTTGTCGTTCGTCTACGTCATCTTCGAGGATGGTACAGACCTGTACTGGGCTCGAAGCCGAGTACTCGAGTACCTCAACTACGTGGGTGCCCGTCTGCCACGCGGGGTCACACCGACGCTCGGTCCTGACGCGACCGGTGTCGGCTGGGCGTACATCTACACGCTCAGCTCTACTGAGCGTGACCTTGCCGAGCTCCGTTCCCTCCAGGATTGGTTTCTCAAGTACGAGCTGACAGCGGTCCAGGGAGTAGCTGAGGTCGCCAGCGTCGGCGGATTCGTCAAGCAGTACCAGATCACGGTCGACCCGAACAAGATCCGCGCCTTCAATATTCCACTCTCGAAAATCCGGACGGCGGTGCAGCGGAGCAACAACGCTGTGGGCGGACGCGTACTGGAGATGGCCGAAACGGAGTTCATGGTCCGTAGTGAGGGCTACATCCGGGGACTCGAGGACGTGAAGCAGATCGCCGTGGGCGTCGGTCCCTCAGGGACGCCGATTTCGGTGCAGGACGTCGCCACGGTGCAGCTGGGCCCAGACATCCGACGCGGGCTCGCCGAGCTGAACGGCGAGGGGGAGGTGGTTGGCGGCATCGTCGTCGTGCGCTCCGGCGTCAATGTCTACGAGGTCATTCAGCGCGTCAAGACTCGGCTGGAGGAGCTGAAAGCCGGCTTGCCGGCAGACGTGAAGATCGTTGCCGTCTACGATCGATCCGGGCTCATCGAGCGATCGATCGAGACGCTGAGGGAAAAGTTGATAGAGGAGAGCGTGGTCGTGGCTCTCGTCTGCCTCCTGTTCCTGTTGCATTTTCGGTCGGCGCTGGTCGCCATTCTCACCATTCCCGTAGCCATCCTGGCCGCGTTCGTCGTGATGTCGTACCAGGGGCTGAATGCCAACATCATGTCGCTCGGGGGCATCGCGATCGCGATTGGGACCCTGGTCGATGCTGCCATCGTGATGGTCGAGAACGCGCACAAGCACCTCGAGCGCGACGGCGGTTCGAAACCGCACTGGGAGATCATCGGTGATGCGGCAAAGGAGGTCGGCCCGACGCTCTTCTTCGCGTTACTCGTGATCACGGTCTCGTTCGCCCCCGTCTTCACACTGGAGGGCCAGGAGGGGCGGCTCTTCAAGCCGCTCGCCTTCACCAAGACGTACTCGATGGCCGCTGCGGCGCTGCTGTCGGTCACGCTGGTCCCGGTCTTGATGGGGTTCTGGGTGCGGGGCCGTATCCGGTCCGAGCGGCAGAACCCGATCAGCTGGTTGCTTCTCCGGCTCTACGATCCGGTACTTCACGTACTGCTGCGGTGGAAGTGGGCGGTCGTGGCGGTGACGGTCGGGGCGGTGGTGGCCACGGCCGTCCCCATCTCCCGGCTCGGGTCCGAGTTCATGCCGCCGCTGTGGGAGGGCGACCTGCTCTACATGCCGACGACATTGCCCGGCGTGTCGATCACGAAGGCGCGGGAGATCCTGCAGCAGACGGACCGGATTATCCGGTCTTTTCCAGAGGTCGATCAGGTGTTCGGTAAGGTCGGCCGTGCCGAAACCGCGACGGATCCCGCCCCGCTGAGCATGATCGAGACCACCATCACGCTCAAGCCGGAAGAGGAGTGGCGACCCGGGATGACCCCCGATCGGCTGACCGACGAGATGAACCGGGCCATACAGTTTCCGGGCTTGACCAATGCCTGGACGATGCCGATCAAGACGCGGATCGACATGCTGTCGACCGGGATCAAGACGCCGGTCGGCGTCAAGCTGTCGGGGCCAGACCTGCTGGTGCTCGAGGAGGTCGGACGCGAGGTGGAGGCGGCGATTCGCGAGGTGCCAGGGACCGCATCGGTCTACTCCGAGCGAGTCATGGGCGGGAACTATCTCAACTTCTCGATCCGACGCGATCAAATCGGCCGGTACGGGCTGACCGTCGGAGACGTCCAGGACGTTGTGCAGTCCGCGATCGGGGGCATGAACATCACGACCACGGTGGAGGGGCTCGAGCGCTATCCAGTGAACCTGCGCTATAGCCGGGAGCTTCGGGACAACCTGCCGGCCCTGCGCAACATTCTCGTGCAGACGCCGACACAGCAGCAGATCCCACTCGGCCAACTGGCCGAGATTGCCATCGAGAAGGGTCCTCCCGTCATCAAGACCGAGCAGTCGCGACCGAATGCCTGGATCTACGTGGACATCCAGGACATTGATATCGGCACCTATGTCCAGAGCGCCCAGCGGGCGGTGGCGGAGAACGTCACGATCCCGCCGGGTTACAGCATCAGGTGGAGTGGCCAGTACGAGTACATGGTGCGTGCCCAGGAGCGGATGCAGCTGGTCGTGCCGGTCACGCTGCTCCTCATCTTCTTGATCCTCTATGTCAGCACGCGTTCGGTCATCAAGACGCTGATCGTGCTACTCGCCGTGCCGCTCTCACTCATCGGCGCATTCTGGCTGCTCTACCTGCTCGACTACAACATGAGCATCGCGGTCTGGGTGGGCATCATCGCCCTGGCCGGCGTCAGCGCCGAGATGGGGGTTGTCATGCTGCTTTATCTCGACGGCGCGTTCGAGGACGGCCGACGCGCCGGGGGGATCCGGACGCGGGCCGATCTGGTCGGGGCTGTGTACGACGGCGCTGTCAAGCGGGTCCGCCCCGTCGTGATGCTTGGCACGGTGACCACGGCAGGCCTGCTCCCGATCATGTGGAGCAGCGGTACGGGCGCCGATGTGATGAAACGGATCGCGGCTCCGATGGTCGGGGGGAGTGTCACGGCGGTCGTGGTGGTGCTGCTCGTGTATCCAGCCATCTACTACATCTGGCGTGGGTGGCGCCTTGAACAGGCACAGGTGGAACAGACGTGAAACACCCGGACTGGAGGTTGCTGATGCTTGGATCGCTATACGGCTCGTTGCGGGAATCCTGGGCTCGTTGGAGGTCCATATGCAGGCTCGGCCTTTCGATGACAACCATGCTGGCCCTCACGGCCGCACCGGCATTCACGCAGTCGTTCGAGTTTGTCGTGAAGAAGGATCAGTTCTTCGGTGCAAGCAACGGCACACTCGTGTTCGGCGCCGAGAGCGTGGAGTACCGGACAGCCGACACGAACGACGCCCGGCTGTGGGCCTACAACGACATCAAGCAAATCCAGATCCTTTCGCCAACGCGAATCACCATCAAAACATACGAGGATCAGGGGCGGCTCAGGCTCGGGGCCGACCGGACGTTCGAGTTCGAGCTTACCGAGGGGTTTGTGTCCCCCGACCTCGTCGCGTTCTTCTGGGATCGCGTGGTATTCCCGGTTGTCACGGCGGTGCTCCCAGACGCCGCCGCCCCGCCGGGGCGGTCGGTGCCCGTCAAGCTTCGACAACGGCTCCGCGGGAGTGACGGGATACTTCAGCTCTACGACGACCGGCTCGTGTACGTGACCGACCGCGCCGAACATGGTCGTGCATGGCGTCCCGCCGACTTGCGCACGGTGTATCAACCAGATCGCCACCGACTGCATATAGACGCGTACGAAGGTGGTGGCGATCGCACCCGGACGTTCTCGTTCGATCTGAAGCAGCCACTGCCCGCCGGCTTCCTGGACTCGATCTGGCAGTGGCTGCACGCACCCTCGATGCCTCGCATTGGAAACCGTGAAGCGTCACGTTGACAGGAGCCGCTGCAACTGATGAACCGGGACTAGGAAGGCAACTAGAAGCTGTACCTCGCCAGGATATACACGTTCGACCACCGCCCCAGCTGTCCGAAGAAGGTGGCGTTGTCTCCCACCATGACGTTGGCGCCCCCAGCGACGGTGAGTGCGTCGCTCCACGCGTAGGACAACGAGGGCCGCAGGTACACATCCTCGTTGTTGGGGGACGCAAACGCGAAGAGTGAGGCAGTGAGCGTCTGCTGAAGGAGCCGGTACGTCAGGCGCGTGGTGATCAGGTGACTGGCGGTAGTGTTTCGTTCTGTGTGCAAACCCGCTTGAGGGAACAGAGCGGTCAGGGCAAACGGGTGATTGACGAAATCGACCTCCTCCCAACGGAGCAGCGCCCTGCCCACCCGCACCAAGCGTAGCGCGAAGTCCTCTCGAATCGAAGCCCTGGTGGGCGACGACCGCGCGCTGGTGAAGGGCCGGCTGAAGGAGTCGTGGCAGGAGGGCCTGGAAGCGGCGATGCCCGAGGCCGTGGGGCGGGCCCCGGGGAGCGAACGCCGGACCGGGTCGGGTACCGGTCCGGGTATTACAGCCGCGGCGTGGTGCCGCGGATCGAGAAGTTGGAGCTCCGGGTGCCGCGGGATCGGGAGGGGCGGTTCTCGACCGCGCGCTTTGATCGGTTCCAACGGTCCGAGAACGCCCTGGTGCGCGCGTGAGCTGAGATGTATGTCCAGGGGGTCTCGACCCGCACGGTCAAGGCGGTCACCGAAGCGCTCTGCGGGCACACGGTTTCGGCGAGGACCGTCAGCCGGAACAAGAAGAGCCTGGAGGGCCTGCTCCGACGCGTTGCGCAGCGGCGGCTGGAGAAGGCGTTCCCGCGCCCCACGATTTCTTTGGACAGCCTTCTGCGAGAAGGAGAATGAGATATGTCCAAGGGAAAACAGCACGAGGCTGAGGCCTCGGAGGGAGCCCGGAGGGCGACCGCAGAGGCCTCAGCCTCGTGCTGTTTTCCCTTGGACATAACTCATTCTCCTTCTCGCAGAAGGCTGTCCAAAGAAATCGTGGGGCGCGGGACCGCCTTCTCCGCCGCCTGCTGCGCGTTCTGCCACGAGGCGATCTTCTGGTCTATCTCGGCG